>CAZBGG010000042.1:0-8329 GCA_964491305.1 uncultured Methanosarcinales archaeon | reverse complement strand
CTATTCAATTACATTCAGGGATTATATTGATCATGAGGTATTAGATAATAATTTATCGGATAGGCACTCACTAAGCATAGATGGACTGGAAGAGCAAACATTTTATTCATATTTTATAGAGGTTTGTAACAAGGACAACTACTGTACTGAAAAAGGACCATATAATTTCAAAACAGATAGTGCCCTTAAATACACTCCTCCTGATATTTTTTTTAATAAGCCTGAAATAAAAAACGATACATTGTACGATAACTGGGCAAACCTTTTATTAGAAGTTGAGACCAGCGAGGCAGCAAACTGTTCAATTGATTATATAAGTGATGAGTTAAATGTAAGGAGTACAACTTTTTCAAAAGATGAAAAAAGAAAGATTCATCGGAAAAAATTTAACTCTACTGCAGATGGTGATGATTTTAGGGTAGATGTAGGATGCGTAGATGATTATTCGAATGAAAATACATTGAGTGTTTCTTTCAAAATTAACAACACGACAGAGCCGGAGATTTCTTTTTCTTCAGATAATAAAATAGAAGATGGCGACTACACCAAAAAGAGCGAAATAACCATATATGCGATTTCAGAAGAAAATCTTTTGTGGGAGCCACGTATAAGCCTGAATAATGGAGATAATTACTCCATGAATCACATGGGGGATTTAAAGTATAACCATACTTTTTCTGGCTTATCTGAAGGTGAGCATAATATCAAATTGTATGGAAAAGGTCTAAAGGGCAATTTAAAAGTCCTTGAAAAATCGTTTACAGTTGATTACACTGAGCCTTTGTTGTCGATTAACCACCCTTATGAAGATTATACAGTAAGTGATTCCAATGTGTTGAAAGCAAACGTTTCAATTAATGAGAGTGGCTCGTGCAGATATAGGCTTCTATATCTTGATGAAGAGGTTCTTGAAGAATGTAATGATGATTGTGAAGACGACTATGAAGAATGTTTAGATGATTCGGAAGGGGTATCTGATGAGCAGGAATGCAGGGATGTGAGAAGAGAGTGTTTTGATTCATGCGATGAAGAGAAATATGAAGAATATAAAAGGGGAGACCTGGATTTTTATTCATCAATTGATGATTGCAGGGTTAGATGTGATGAGAGACAGGATAATTGTGAAGATGATTGCCTAGATGAAAAAGAATCATGTCTTGATATTTATTCTGATGATGGAGATTGTGATACTGAGCATGATGATTGTGAAGAAGTTTGCGAAGAGCGTCACGATGATTGTTATGAAGAATGCTATGAAAAAGGCTTCACGTTTTTTAAAGATTTTACCCGCCATTTCGAGGACGGTGATTATTTGTTTATGTTCAGGTGCATGGACCTTGCCAGGAATTCTGTTAATGAAAATGTTTCTTTTTCAATAAAGGGTACGACACCACCAAGGGTTGTTGGAAAAAATCCTAATGGCACCATTTCAGAAAGTCCGGTGTATTTAAGATTAAGGACAAGTGAAAATTCTGTATGCAAGTATTCTGATTCAAATGTTCTTTATGAGGATATGGAAGATTATTTTGGTGGAACCTCAACCTATCATAGATCTGATAACCTTGATATTTTAGGGGGCAACCATACATATTATGTTAAATGTAATGATACAAGTGGCAACATTATGAGGGAACCGGCGGTGATTGATTTTTTTTATGATAAAACTCTTGAGCCTACAAGTTATTTTGATGAGTCAGAATTACTTTTTTCAAAAAAATTTCCAATAATTATTTCAGGTGAGAAATCTGAATTAACTATCCATAACGAAAATATGCTTTTAAGGGGACTGGATATTTTAACAAAAAAAAATCTTAATAATGTTAAAATTGACGTCCAGCACATAAAAGCTAATAAAAAGGATGAGGAGCCTGAAAATGAGGTTTATGCTTTTTTTGAAATCTCCCAGGAAAACCTGCATAATGATGACCTGGAAAGAATCACCATAAATTTTAGGGTGAATAATTCTTGGCTAGAAGAAGATGGTTTTAATGAAATTTATATTGAAACCTATGGAGGAGACGGCTGGGATGAAATAAAAGCTTCAGAAATCAACTCAGGTAGTGAATATACCTATTATGAAGCTGATATCTCTCATCTTAGTTTTTTTTCTATAACTGGGAAAAGCTCGGGAGATGATGCCTCAGAAAATAAAATTGATACATTAAGTAGCAGAAATATAGTGGATGAAGAAGAGAATTCCAGCACCGAGGAAGATATAGAATTGGATAAGCTCCAGGAACTAGAAGAGCTTGAATTATCCTGGATACTCATACTCCTTTTGGGTGTTTTGTTTGTGGGAGGTGGGACAGTTGCATTCTTTGTCTATAGTTCGAATAGACACCCCCAACACGACCTTAATGCAACTGTTCAAAAACAAAAAACACAAAATAGGGAGGCTGCAGAAAGCTCTGCAGTCTCCCCACCCACTCCTCAGGATGAATATACTGAAGGAGAACCTGAGAATGCCGCTGCTTCGTCTGCTGATTTTAAGCAGGATGTTTTTAAGGAGGAAGATGGTCAAAAGGAAGATACATTATATGAATTTGCAAAAAAAGCAAAAAGTGATGGAATGACCACAGAAGATACAATGGATTACCTTTTAAGAGCTGGATACGACCCTATTAATGTTCAGGAAGCTTTAATAAATCTAGGAATGTTGAAGGACGAGGTAAGAGATTATATAATTAGTTCCATAAAGGCAGGTAGTAGTGAGGATGATATTAAAAAGGCACTTATAGAGAATGGTTTTTATGAGGGTTATGTTGAAAAAAAGTTTGAACAGGCAGCAGAAATTTATGAGAAAACTTTGTTTGAAGAGCATTCAAAGAATAACATAAACGGGAGAGAAAAAAAAGAGCTTAATTATGACAAGGAAATCGAAAATTACATAACTTATGCTTTAAGCTCGGGCGCGGGGCTTGAAGAAATAAAGAAAACCCTATTAAATGTAGGGCATAAGGAAGAAAAAATAATGCATATTATTGAGAGGTTTAAAGGTAAAAATGCTAAAATTGACGATGAGTTGTCAGATTATATAAAAAAATGCCTGAACTCAAAGCTTTCAGAGGAGGACATAAAAAAAGTTCTAAAAGAAGCAGATTATGGAGATAAAGAAGTTGAGCAGGCTTTCGAAGGATTAGAAAAATAAAAATCTTAATCTTTTAGCTGTACACCGCAATTGGAGCAAAAATTATCCTGCCATTTGAGTCTGTTACCGCACCTTTTGCACAGGAAAATTTTACTGCTTGTATCTTTTTGTTGGTTGGTTTGGCTCTCTTGTAACTGTTGTGGCTTAACTATTTTTCTGTAGTCCTTTTTTTTGTCTTTTTCTTTTTTATCTTTGAACAGTTTTATTGATATCTTTGCAGAGCCATAAAGTATAAAACCTGCACCAACAAAAATAAAAGGAATTAAAAGGTCGCTGTTGATTAATGATACCACTACAACGATTGTCCCTATAAGTATAAACCAAAAACCATGGATGCTTCCCATCAGCTACCTCTTTACAGGCTCAATTCTTGTTTTTCCTCCCATATAAGGTTGGATGGCTTTTGGAAGGTTAACTGAGCCATCTTCATTTTGAAAATTCTCAAGTATTGCTACCATTGCCCTTGAAGTTGCAATAACTGTATTGTTAAGGGTGTGAGCAAAGTACCTTTCTCCGCCTTTTTCTATCTTAATGTTAAGCCTTCTTGCCTGGGCCTCTTCCATGTTTGTCAATGAGGTAATTTCAAAGTATTTTTGTTGCCGGGGTGACCAGGCTTCAAGGTCTGCTGATTTTGCTTTCAAATCCCCAAGATCCCCTGAGCAGCACTCTAGCTCCCTTATGGGTATTTCCAGTTTTTTGAACACTTCTTTTGAAAGTCTCATCATCTCATCATAGAACTTATAGCTTTCCTCGGGCTCGCATATAACTATCATCTCCTGCTTATGAAATTGATGGGTACGGAAAAGGCCTTTCTCATCAATCCCGTGGCTACCTATCTCTTTTCTGAAGCATGCGCTGTAACCTGTTATTTTGACAGGCAGCTCATTTTTATTCAAAGTTTTGTTGATGAACATTCCTATGAGCGGATGCTCTGAAGTTGCTATGAGATAAAGGTCTTCATCCTCTATCTTGTAGGACATTTCTTCAATTTCTTCATTGGAATAGACTCCCTGGAGTATATTTTTTCTAATCATCAGTGGAGGCTCAACATAATGGTAGCCTTCATTTACCATGAAATCCCTTGAAAAATTTATCAGGGCCATGTTAAGCAGTGCCAGATCACCTTTCAAAAAATAGAATCCTTTTCCTGAAGTATCAGCGGATGTCTCAAAATCAGCGATGCCTAATTCTTCCGCAAGCTCCACGTGGCTTTTTATTTCAAAGTCAAAGTTTTTTGCTTCACCTATTACTTCTCTTTCTACATTTTCAGAATCATCCTTTCCAATGGGAACAGATGAATGGATTATGTTTGGTATAACGAAAAGTATCTCCTTAATTTGGGCCTGTAGTTTTTCGATTTTGCTTTCAATGTTTTTAATCTGCTCAGGGATATCTTTTGCCTGGTTCATAAGGTCGGTTGCGTCTTTGTTATTTTTTTTCGCTTCGTTTATTGATTTACTTATCTCGTTTCTTTTATGCCTGAGATCCTGGGATTCTGTCATAAGATTTCTTTTTTCTTCATCTTTTTTTAACAGCTCATCCACCAGCTCAACTTTGTCGTACTGGTATTTCTTCTTTATGTTTTCTTTTACCTTTTCAGGATTTTCTCTAATAAATTTTATATCAAGCATTATTTCACCGCAAGAAGTCGTAATATACTAATATTTAAATCTGATTATTCCAAAAGTTTCTGGTGGTAAAGAAGTTCTAATTTTTTCCTGATGGTGGATCCAATTTTTCGAATTCTCTTAAGTCAAGTCTCATGCTCCTTGGACCTAATATGAATCTTAGAACTATTAAGCAAACAATCACGCTGCCAAAGAGTATTATTAGCCACTCGTCCCTGTGTTGTATGATGTCGTCCTGGGCCCTGTTTGAAAACATTATTGTTTTTTGTCCAAGAGTTAAATCCGTTACATTGATTTGTATCTTTTCTTCGTAAATATATTCTGTATCTTTTTCGTCTGTATATTTCACTGCTAAATTGATCATGTTGTTTTCATAATTGAGAACGTGCCTGTCTACATTGAGAACGTATCTTGTTTCTTTGCTGAAGGCTTCTGTTTCCCATACCTGGTGAAGTCCACCGCCGGTTATGGAGACTTTTGTGCTCTTTACGGGAGCCTTGTTTTTATTTGAGACAGTGAATTCAATCCTAAAGCTTTCATCGAATCTAATTTTTTCCGGAAATTTTATTCCTTCTATTTCAAGACGAGGTCTGTCAAAAACATCTATAACCGCAAGGCTTTTTTTTCTTATGTTATTGTGTTGGAGGGTTGCTTGAAACCTTTTTTGACCTTCTTTCTCGGTTTTTTTTGTGAACTCTATATCTTCCTTCCTGGATATTCCAAGGCTGCTGTGTTTACATTCGTCTTCCAGACAAACCTTGATATTTTCAAGTAAGGTATTGCCTATGTTTTCTATGCTGCATATTATTTCGGCTTTTTCGCCTACTAAATAATTTTGTTTTTTAGGCTCACAATCAAAGCTTATTTTTTCTGTGTAGTTTTTTTCTTCTTTTTCCTCTTTTAACTGGATAATTTCTTCAATAAATCCTTTGCTATAGTGGGGATAGTCTTTTGTGACAGTTAAGTTGGAGTAACTGGTGGAATTCCTTTTTGTATAGGATTTTATTCTAAAGGAGTATTTAAACTGCTCATCCAGGTCTTCCTTCACATTAAATATCAGATAGAGGCTTTTTTCTGAGTCAGGTTTCATAAGGGCATGGTGCCTATGCCCTTCAAGGAAGCTTATTTTATCAGTTCTAGAAATGCTTATTTCTGTTGGAACATAGAAACTATTTTCGTTTTTAAGGTTTATCTCTAGTAAGTTGTATGAGCCTGGGCCAGTCTCCTTTTTTGCTATTTTTGAATCAATGCTGATAAGGGGATTTATTGGCTCCGATTTGCCGAGGATATCTACTTGTATATCTAAGGGATGGGTTATTATTTCGGCATCTTTTGTTTTCCATTCAAAGAGTGTCCTGGACATGTTTGAGTCAATATTTTCACTGAATCTTATGTGAGCGGGACTGGAGTATCCAAATTCTCCGTATGTTAAGTCGAACGGTACCCACCCATATTCAGGAAAATGTATTTCAGCCCATGCATGAGAGTTCCAGTTGTCTGGGAGGCGGTGGTCAGTGGTGTAGGCTACTCCAGAAACAAATCTTGCTGGTATTCCAACTGACCTGCACATGGCAATGAAGAGGCTTGCAAATTCACCGCAAACACCTATCCTGTTTTCCATCACCCAACTTGATTTCTGGTTAGCTCCCTTGGTTTCAGGAGTTATTTTGTATTCTATGTTCTGGTTAACCCACTTGGCAAATTTATGGGCTACTACATAGAGGTCATCTTCCCCTTGAGCCAATGAGTTTGCAAGCTCTTCTATCTCCTGGCTTATTTGTATTGTTCCTGTTTCTTCTGTGTATTTTTTTAATTTATCGTCTATGGTCCTGATGGGAAAGTTTTGTTTTGTTTTTACTTTTTCCATGCTATATTTTTTGTTTAGCTCGGTCTCCAGGCTATAATGGATTTTGTCTTCAGTTATTTTTTTCCAGTGGAAAAGTCTTTCTTCCCCAATTTGTTCTGAGCTTGGGTTGGTTATTAGTGATGTTATTTTTTGGTCTTTATTTTCTTTTGGAAAGAAAGACAAATATATGCTCATGTCTTCTACCTTATAGTCAGCTTTTTGTGGTATAATATCTACTGTGCCGTTGATTTTTATGGAAAGGTCAAGGTTTTCCCTGTTATAGATGTCATCTGCGGCAACCAAAGGCAAAATTAAGACGATTATTAGTAAAAAATATTTTTTCATTTATCAGCCTCTTGTAAACAAGTTTTTATTTTTTTTGTTTTTGATTGTTTTTACAAAGGCGATTTGAAAAACGTAAATTATTTAAATATGTTTCTTGGTGTATGATGATATGGTTAATGATAAGATTGTGGATTTCATAAGAATAGAAAGTTCTAAAGGATACAACATTGACCAGTTGAGAGGCAATCTTATATTGCTTGGTTATGATTATAAAGAAATAGATGAAGCCATAAATTATGCTTCGCAAGATAATGGTTTAGTTCAAAATCAGGGTGATGCCGGTAGCTCTTCGCAAGGTGATGGTTTAGGTCAAAGCCAGGGTAATGCTGGAGGCTCTTCTCAAGATAATGGTTTAGTTCAAAATCAGAGTGATGCTGGAGGTTCTTCTCAAGGTGATGGTTTAGGTCAAAGTAATGTTGGCTCTGGAGCGGCAATAAAAAGAAGAAATCCTTTTCTGGTGCTTTTGTTTTCCTTTATTACTTTTGGTATTTATTCCATATATTGGATTGTTTCCACTACAAATGAGCTGAGGGGTAGAACAAGCTCTGCTCCGAATCCCTGGCTTTTGCTGTTGCTTTTGGTACCCTTTGTTAATATAGTTGTTATTATTATATATTATTGGAAGTATTCTAAAGCCGTGGAAGAGTTGAGCGGGTTTGGAGCGATAGGCACATTTCTTCTTTTACTGTTTTTTAATCCTGTCGGTGTTGTGATTGTGCAGATGAAGTTAAATGAGAATGCTTCATAGAAAAAGTTAAGACAGCTCTGAATATTCAGTGTGGGTTACTTCGCCTAGCTCTATTGTTACTTTTGCTTCGGCTTCTTCCCTTTCGCCCGGGCTGGTTTGTGAGTCAACGGTAAATGTGTAGGTAAGCAAGTAGCAGGAGTCACATTCAAGCTTTTCTGAATCTTTTAGGATTAGATTTTCGCCATTTAGCTCTTTATATGGTTGGAGTCCCATTACATGTTCTTTAGTTATTGCCTTGCTTTCTTCAAGAGTGTATTCTTCTTTGAAAGGAATATCTGCAAATATCACCATTATGGTGAAGGCAATGGATGCCACCAATAAGACCATTATAATTGGGAGTAAGTATTCTGCTTTGCTTTTCATGAGCGCGAAGAAACTATAGTCTTATTTAAGCGTTTCTATAGAAGAATTTAGCTGTTCTAAATCATAATTATTGCAAAGTTATAAATTAATAGAAGAATTTGGTTGTTGAGTGTAGAAATAGCAAAAATTCCTTAGTCCATTGTTTGCAATTTTCCAGCTAAAGAATTGAGGATTTAAATAAAAAAAAAGAAAATATTTATTCAGTTGTGAAGTCAAGTGTGAATTTGTCGCCTGAAGTCATTTCAATGTCA
>CAZBGG010000041.1:0-8491 GCA_964491305.1 uncultured Methanosarcinales archaeon | reverse complement strand
GAGGATATGTATGCTAAGCTGGAATACGTGATTTTACCTTTATTCTACAATGATCGCTCAGGTTGGATTGATGTTATGAGGCACACCATTGCTATAAATGCATCTTTTTTTAACACACACAGGATGGTGCAGCAGTATGTACTTAACACATACTATAGCTAGTTGGAAATAATTTTTTAAGATTTTTCTGGTACTGTTTCATATCATTCCGTGATTAAGTAGGATAAGTGTCAGTATAAAAGCAATAAGAAAACTTGGAACGAAGGGTATTCCTTCTCTTATGGTGACTTTTTTTATTTTGCCCCTTTTCATGTATTCAATAAGTTTTTCTATGTTTTCTTTGCTTATGCCAAGGTCTTTTGGGCCCGAGATATAATCGCCAAAATATAAATTGTCCAGTAATTCATCTCCTGCTTTCAAACTTTCTTCATCAAATTCCCTAATAGACTGGAAGAGTGAATTCCTCCTTATTTTTGCACTGCTAAATTTATAACCACCTATGCGATTTAACTTCTTTGCTTCTCTTTTGTTCAAGTGTAGGCCTTTAACATTTATAAATGCCGGTTTTTGCAATAAAAAATCACCCTCTTTAACCTCGGTTAAATGTAAATTTTTTGTGAACCATAGTCCTAAATAATTCCTTCTTATTTTTATATAATAATGCTTTGATATATCTTTGATTTTTTCAATATCCTTTTCAGAAAGTATTCTTCCTTTTTTAAATATAAGTTTCTTGTCTTCCATAATCTCTTCTTCTATCCATTCACCTTCGGTTAGTTTTTTAGGAGATACATCTTTTATCATGCAGACCTTTTCTGTGACCTTTATTATTATGGAAAGATAAAAAATAAGAGGTATGACGATGGCTAAAATTATTACAGAGATTCTTGTGTAAAATTCATTAATTAAAAAGAAAGCAATTAGGAGTATCAGCATTGAACCTAGGCAGATATATTTAGTCCTAACGGCCTCCCTGGTGCTCAGTTTTTTTTTGATTCCTTCTATACACTCTTTTCTTCTTTTGATGGATAGTGCGCAAGTCCATATAAGCCCGTAAATGGCCCCACTTACAAGGGTTGCCCCTATGAATATAATCATAAAAGGAGTTTCCTGGATATTAGAGGGTATGGGCCATGGAATATTTAATCCGATTATTGAACCTAGGCCCATTATCATCTTGGTGTCTCCTCCTCCCCATTGTCCTGTGTAAAATAAGAGGGCACCTATGAGAAAGAAAAATACTAATCCAGTTAAGCTCCTGAAAAGATAACTGATATCAGAGAATATAATTGATGAGAGGACACCTAGACCTACTCCTGTGAATATTAGACCATAGTTTAGCCAATCGGGTACTTCCCTCGTTTTTAAGTCGGTTATAGAGCCAGCCACCAGAGCGGCCAGAGCTATTCCTAGGCCAATTACTTCATTCATTTAGATCCATTAAGAGTAATTTCTATCTCAGCCAAGTGTTTTTCTTGGTATAGTTCTATTTTTCTCTGATTGTCAAGATAAAGCAAAGGGGAAAAGGTCGCTATTTTTTCTTCTTTTGAGCAATCTTTGGGCAAGAATTGTGAAAACATCAACTTTTTAGCGTTTCTTTGCTCTATATAATTTTTAATCTGGTCGTAAACTTCTTGGATTACCAACGTGATATCCTTTTGTTTTTGAGGAGCATCTATGTTGGTCTCGGCTTCTGAATTTATACGGTTAGTTCTCCTTTTTTTAACCTCAAGTGCCTTATGGAGAGCGTCTACAAGGTCATAAACGGAGACCTTTCTTTTTCTGGGTAGAGGTGTTTTTGGAGTTAATCTATAATTTTCCTTATTTTCCATTCTTTCATTTTTTTCGTGTTCTTCTATATCTTCCATGAAACTTTCTTCAATCTCTTCAAATATATCATCTTCTTGCTCATCCGTTAAAGATATGAGCCTGTCAAGGTTGTTGAAATCCTCCCCCACGAGACGCCTGCTTTTTATCCTTAGAAGTATTGCCGCCGCCAAAATAGCTTTACCGGATATTTTAAAGTCCATTTTCTTAAGCTTTTGTAGTCTTTCAAGGAACTTTTTAGCTAATTGTGTTATGTTTATGTCCCATGGATTCATTCCTTCTTCTCTTACCAATTTATGTATCATAGACTGCCAACTAATCTCATCTTCATTGAATATTATATCGAAAAGTTTTGCTTGATTTTCCATGTATTGTCTTAATTTTTAAGCTTATTTAAATAATTATTGATGTTGTGTTATCATTGAGATTTCAAAAAATATTGGGGGTGAATCTAATGGAAAAACCCTTTTTTGGATATGCTTTGAATATGAAATTAACAAGCTAAAAAATTTTCGTTATGTTGTTTTTCTATAATTGCACTATAATTTACTAAGGCAAATATTTTTTATGAGAAATATATTCTAAAAATATGAAAAAATTCCTTATTTCTCCGAATATTTTATTGAATTTATTAGTAAAAGCTTTTTTTAGTGATTATCTCTCAAATATTTCATGAATCTTGATGACCACTTAAAAAATGTTGAAAGTCAAGAGGATTTTTTCAGGCTCCAGAAGGAATATTACTACGAACTAAGTAGGGGAATTAAAGAGCTTAAAAAGAATAAAAGAAGGCTTAGGACTAAAATAATTGCTGGCAAAGCTTACAGGGGCTATTCTTTTTTTTATGATTTTTTGAAAACTAACTTTAAAAGAAAAGTGGCTTACTCTGTAGTCTGTCTAGGTCTTTTGGCTTATCTTTCATCACCAACATACAACAGCAAACAAGATATTATTAACCTGACGAGTGGAAAGCATAACGTAAGTTCTACAAATGAAAATGACTTGAACTCAAGGAAGCCAAAAACTGAGGTTTCAACATCTGATTCTGTCGGAACAGGTAAAGCCTCCCCTGATGGAACAGACAAGGCTTCTGCAGATCCTGTTGGAAATGATAGTTCCACCCATGCCAATGATTTAAGCTATATATATTTTCCTGTAAGGGGGGATACCCTCATAAAGATTGCCAGGAGTGTTACTGGCAACGGAAATAACTGGCACCAAATACTTGATTATAATAATCTTAGTTATTCGGATGTACGCGAAATCGAGGTCAATCAGCCAATTTTTATACCTTCTTCGCTGGTAAAGAACAAAGATAAACTTTTTTATGGGTCTTTTGAAGAGGATATTGAAGAGTTTGACGGCGTTCATATATTAAATAGTTATTTTGAAGCGGGGAGAAACAGCAGTTTTTCATCTATAGCTAACAAAGTTTATGGAAGCACTAATTTTGGTGAGAAAATTTATTCATATAACAAGAAGATTAATCCAAGATTCAGTCGGAAAATTTATGAGAGGGAATACATATTCCTGCCTCCAAAATCCTACCTAAAAAAATGAGCTCTTTAAAATATAATTTGGCTTGTTTAGGAATTGTTTCTCAGGTTCTTTTAAATTGTCTCTTTCTATCGGATAATGATTTAATTGTTAAACCTATCAAAAGATATACTGATTCTGCTGTTAAAGAAGAAGTGCTTCATAGTAAAGAATTTAATGAGATGAGAGATGAATCTCCTACTACTCTTAAGATTTCTGATGAAGATTTGATTTGCAAGGATCCGGGTATGGCTTTTGACAAAGCCGATGAGTCATTAGAAAAAATACTAGATTATGAAAGAGAGGAAATAAAAAGGATTCCTATATTGTTGTTCCATGATGTAGGTTGCCATGAAAAATCAGCTTATAGTGAACGTTATGTTGTTTCTCCTGAAAATTTTAGAGAACAACTTCACTTCTTGTACAGCAAGAATTATGTTCCAATCTCTATTGATGAATACTTGAAGGATGATTTGAGCTATGTTCCAAAAGGAAAAAAGCCTGTTATCTTAACTTTTGATGATGCTACTAAAGGACAGCTCTTTTATTATGAAGATGGCCAAGTCGATTCAAGAAGTGCTGTTGGAATAATGAATGATTTTTCCAAAAAACATTGTGATTGGAGAAAAAGAGCAGTCTTTTTTATAGATTTTGTTGATAAGGATGGTTTATTTCAGGTTCCTTTTGAACAAAAAGGGAAAGAAGATGATAAAATTTCCTATCTGCTGGAAGAAGGTTATGAAGTCAACAACCATACTTTTTTCCATCACAATATAGATAAAATAACATATAATGATCTGGTAAACGATATAAAAACTTTCAATTATTTTATGAAGGATTTTGATTTAAAAAATGAAAATACTCTTGCATTGCCTTATGGTTCTTTTCCTGGTTCTGACAAAAAGTGGCAGTTTTTGGATAAGAAGTTTGATTTTTATTTTGCAGCCTATGCCAAAACTGTTGATAAGAGGGCTCATAGGGTAGGCTCAAAAGGGTTTGATAATAGGTATATTCCTAGAATAGAAGTACCTCCTGACTGCATCCCTTCTCTTAAAAGGTACATTGAAGGTTATTAATAAGAACTAATCAAAACCTTTATAAATGCCTCCTTTTTCCAGAAGGGGAACGTGGGCCCGTGGTCTAGTGGCTATGACAGTGCCCTTACAAGTAGGCAAAAAGTTGTTATAGTTTAGGTTTGTCGATTTAGAAAGGCATTGATCCCCGGTTCGAGTCCGGGCGGGCCCATTATTTAACATCTCTGACTTCTTCATGCAATTTCTTAAAATATATCAGTTTACAGGGAACTGTGTCAAAGTTATAATAATACATTTCCATATGTAAGGAAGGCATTTGACGCTCTCAGGCGAGATTTTATAAAAGAAATCAAGCTAATGAACTTCCCTGCTTGTGTGGTTCCAGGTTTTGAGGGTTCATTGAATGAATTAATTATAGAAGACCTTAAGATAGTATCTTCTAATCCGTTTCACTCAACCGATGATTATAATAGAAGCAGAAAAAAAAATAAAACAAAATTAGAATCTTGTAAAATATGTCACTTATCAAATATATGTAATGGCATTTATCCCCTTTATATTGATGAATTCGGAGGAAAGGAATTTACTCCCATTAAATTCTAGGTTTTCTGGAGGAAGTAAAGCATGCTTTAGATCAGTGAAGCTTCTTACCGATTATCTTTTCAGCATATTCTTTGAATCCTTTCTGTTGTTCCTGCATTTTCATGTACTTAATTGCAAGAGGAGTTGTTGATGGAGATTTCCATGCTTTTATGGGTTGAAGCTCTTTTCTTTGAAAAAATTCTGTTTTTACGAGAAAATTTATATCTCCTTGGACTGGTTGGAAATAGATTGCACCATCTTTTACGGTAATAGGCATATTAAGGCCTTTATTCTTCAGCATAGACCAGCACTTGTAGGGTTTTGGATAGTGATTAAAGTTTTTGTTTAAGTAGGTTATTTCGCTGTTTTTTATGCCTTTTAGTTGAAATCCTTCTATCATAACATTTCTCCCTATTTTTTTATCATAGGCAGCCATACCGCCTTTTTGTGGGCTGTTGGGATTATTTGCGACTATTTCCATAAGCATTGCATATCCCTCATCAGACTTTTTGAGGGCGAAAGCAAGGCTTTCGAAGTCTATGCATCCTGTTAGATAGCTGAGATCTTCTATATTATATGATATCTTGTCTTCCATTGATTTAAGGACTTCCCCGTATTCTTCGGCTTTAATATGTCTTTTTTTCCCCTCTGCATCTATATAGAATATTTCTTTGTCAAAAGTTTGTTGTAAAACCATCTGACCATGGTTATGGAGTCTTTTTGGGGTGCTTTTATCGTAAAAAAACTTATTATTATCAACGCTAATACCATGGTAGGCTTTTTGTATCATGAAAAATATATTTTCTCTTTTGAAACCGAAATAGCTACTTTCTGAAAATTCTTTTATAATCCTGTCCGCGGTATGTTCGTTTAAAACCACCAACATCTTTTGTTTTTTTAGTACTTCTTCAGGCATATAACCATACTTTTCTGCCAACTTAGATATTTCAAAACTGTATTGAATCATATGGCGTGTTCCAAGATTTATCGAGAGCAAATCACCCGGCCTATTTCCTGCCATATTAACTACATCTTCTGATGTAGTTTCATCTCCTTTTTCGGCACTTATTGCAGTTGCTATTTTTTCGGGGGTCAAGTCATTTTTTATGTCTATTAGGTATTTTGTACCCAATTTGAGTCTTGTTGCTTCTCCAGCGGCAGTGTGTTCTGAGAAAAATTTTCCATTTAATATCACTCTTATTGCTCTTTCATAATCTTCTCTGGAGATTCCATCTAGAATTGCTATGTTATTGGGGTCCTCAATTTCATCTATATTTTCGTAAACATTTATACGATCCTCATTGTCTTTTACCTCTTCTATAGTATTCATTCCATGAAGGGACTTGTTAGCAACTTTTAGACAGTGCTCTATGTATTCCTCGTGAGAGTTTATGTTTTCCATTTTTGAAAATTTCAAGTCTAATTTATTTATAAATTTTTTCAAACCACTAGCTTACAAATTTTATTTTTTTCATTGAGTGGGAGTAGTTATAAATACTTTTATAAATATTTAAATCACACCTTTACGGGTTAAGATGAGTGGTGGGAAAAGTTTCATTTTGATTTTGTTTCTTCTAGTTGTGCCGATGTGTTATGGGCTTACTGTAAATCCCTCGCATTATGATGTTGGAACTTTGGAAGATGGTGAAAGTTATAACCTTATAATCACTATTATAAATACCGGAGTTGATTTTTTGAACGTTGATATGCAATTATCAGAAGATTCTGATTATCTTGAGCCCTATGTTTTGTTTGATGACTACTTTGTCCAACTGGAACCAAACGGAAGGGAAAATATGCTTATAACAATTAATTCCTCTTCAGATTTAAGTCCAGGGAAGCATTCTCTTAGAACAGAGTTCATATCTTCAAACGAATCAATTGCCCAAACTGATATTGATTTTGAAATAGAGGGTGAAAAGGTCCATAGATTAGTTTTACAAAACATATCCGTAGATGCCTGGAATACTGAAACTCCAATATATTTTAGCCTGAATATCAGAAATGATGGGAATGTTGCTGAAGAAGTTGAACCGGTAATGATAATATCCAAATATGATGAAGTCTTAAAAAGGTTTGATGAAACTGGTTTCTTTGAGATTATGCCTGGTGAGGTATCTAACCTCAGCTTAATGTTTGATCCATCAGAAATCGAAACAGGTGGAATTTATAATGCAGAGATCTTTTTAAGATATTCGAATAGGACAACAAAAAAGATTAATGAGGAATTCTTTCTGAAAAAGGTAGAAAGAAAACGTGGAAAAGAAATAATTACTATAGAGGAAGGCGAAAATATTGAATTACCTGTGAATCTTGAGAATTTCTTTGAAGGTATAAATTTCTATAAGGTTGAGGGAGAAATTTCTCCAGGTAATATCAGCGGCAGAGTTGAGGGAAGTTTTGATGATAATAAAAAAATAGTGATTCTTAATATGTCTACTGGTGATCTTGATCCTGGAGAATATAATCTAAGTGTCAGCGTTTTTGAAGGCAGAGAGTTCGATGATGTTGAAAAGATAGAATATGTGTTACAAGTGGAGAGGGGTATTTTAGAAAAATTTCTTCCTCTTATGTTGGTTATACTGCTTGTATTTGTGGCTGTGGTACTTTATATTTTTATGCCTTCTAATAGAATCAATCTTTATTTTTTGGATAAAAAAATTACTAGGCTTGATAATAGTTTCGATTCAATTGAAAAGGATATAAAAACACTTGACAAAGATGTTAAAAAATTTATCAAATCATCTAATGAGGGGCTTTCAAGGTATAAGAGGGGTTTCAAATGAATGAAAAAAAAAAGATTAAAGATCTAGAGAAAGAAGTGAAAAGACTCCAAGAAAGGGAAAAAAAGTTAAAGCACGATGTTGAGATATTCAAGAAAATTTTTAATCAGTTGAATGAACAAATGGAAGAAATAAAAAAAGATATAAAAAAATCTTAAACTATCTACACACAACCAACTATATTTATTAAATCTCATTATTCCACTGGTGTGTTCACAGTGTTTTAGCTTTATTGTCATAACAAAGTGGAATAATCAGGGTCCGATTGACAATCTCGCAGTATACTCTATCGGAAACCTACCTTTACTGGAGTTTTGCTCTTAGTAAACTGTTAATATAGAAGACTTCCTTTCTTTTGAACATCTAGATCATAGCTCCCGGATTGTACCCCATCTCACACTCACTGGCATTCGTAGCTTAAAATAAATTTTAGACAATACAAAATTTATTCTAAGCACACTCACTTTTGTTCGTAGCTTAATATAAATCTTAAGCACACTCACTGGCGTTCGTAGCTTAGGATAAATCTTAAGCACACTCACTTTTGTTCGTAGCTTAAAATAAATTTTAGACAATACAAAATTTATTTTAAGCATAGTCACTGGCGTTCGTAGATTAGGATGAATCCTAAGCACACTCATTTACATTCGTAGCTTAAAATCTAAAATAGATTTTAAGTTTAGAGGTTTTAGAAGGGCTTGCAACTAATAAACGAGGAAATTTTTGTTA
>CAZBGG010000040.1:0-8571 GCA_964491305.1 uncultured Methanosarcinales archaeon | reverse complement strand
ACCTGTAGTGCCACACCGTCGAGACCGTTTATCCTTGTAACTACTAAAGAGATATTCATCTGCCGTGATATATGAATAAATTAATTTTTATTTTTTTCTAAACTATAAAATGTTTCTTGCGTAGAATACTTTATTTCGTATTACTGAAAGCATTAAATTTTGAAGTTTTGTAGAATTAACTGTTTTTTTTGATGATTGTTACTCCATAAAAATTGCTTTGTTTAGGGATGAAATTTCAAGAAAGCAAAACATTTATATATGAGATTAATTTGATTTAATTCATTCTAGTTATTAATGGCAGGGAGGGTTTATCAAAAATGAAAAGATTTATCGAAAACGTTAAGGAAAGATTCTCTTCGCAGGATTTGGATGCTGAAGAGGCAGAGGAGGAGTATCTTGAGTTGAACACGGATACAAGGTCAGATACAAAGAGTAAAATAATAGTTAGGCCTTTTGTTATTGATGATTTTTCGGATGTGAAACAGGTACTTGATAATTTAAGGGATGGTTACACTATTGCTTTGGTTAATATAAAACCTTTGAAGGAGAAGGATCTTGTGGAGTTGAAAAGAGCTATTAACAAGATGAAGAAGACTTGCGATGCGATGGAAGGAGATATTGCCGGATTTGGTGATGACTATCTTGTTGTGACCCCTTCTTTCGCCCAGATTTATAGGAACAAGCAAACCGGTTCACTTGAATCAGTGGAGCAGAAGGATTAGTCATTAGGTGTTTTAGTTTTATTTTTCTATCATTTTTCTTGATTTATGTTCCCAATTAAGTCATTGTTTTTATTGGTTGTTTGTTCTTGGACTCCGACAAGCTTATTGTTGAACTTTTTTGGATGTATATGAATATTGAATTGGTTTTAGGAACCAGTATACTAAGTAGTAATATTTATATACTAAGGAGATAACCAGCCCTACTGTTGGGGTGGTATTATGGTAATTTTGTTTGATAGGTTTAACTTACCTGATGATATTTTTGAAATAATTTTTGCTACTAAACAGCAGAGGATTGTGGCTAGAGTGCTCATAAAAGAGTTGAAAAACAAAAAAGGGGAGATGTCAAATGTTGAGATGTCATTTTTTGCAAATTCTCTTCACGATGGAAACTATGTTGCTGAAGTTGAAGAGCCTGGATATGTTGGTAAAAAGGTAAAACTTTCTTATAATAAGAGGCAGTTTTATGACCGGATTTTAACACCAATGAAGGCTATGGGCCTTATAGATTATGACCTTTATAGAAAAGTTTACAAGCTTTCTGATGAATTTAACAAGTGTGTTGTGAAGATAGGTCTGATGTGGATGAGGGAGATAAGGAAATGAAAAAGTTTTGAGTTTAGAGTCTTGGGCTGTGGGCTTGAGCGTAAGCGAAACCCACTTCCGTGTCTACGGCGGAAAACGTAGTGAGTATTGAGTTTAGATCCCAGAGGTTGATTGCTGGTTTAAGAATTGGAATTTGAAGAGGTTTGTGGATAACTCTGGTTTAAAGATTAAGGGGTGGGAGAGGGGTTGTGAGTTCTCAGAACTGCAGATTTAGAACCCACAAATTTCTCCCTTCTACTTTCTGCCAAAAACCCTTCCTGCTCCTCTTATGCAGCACTTTACTGCCTTGTTTGCTTTGTAAGCTCCTACAGCAGCAACAGCACCTACTAGTGCATATCCGAAGACATCAGCATCAGCATCCAGCCCAGGTTCATAATCTTTCAATGCCATCTTTGCAATCTCTCCTTCACCATGTAAAGTAGTTGCAATAACATTTTCAAGCCCGGTGTTTGTTTCCAGCTCATCCAATGTCCCTTTTAGTGTATCATGCCTTTCCATAGCATTGTTTATTTTATTGTATAGCTGGCCATCTTCCTGCTTCATTTCCATCATCGCATCCTTTCCAAGACCTTCGTATTGCTTCAGCATTTTTTCACCTTTCTGAATTTCTTCTTCCATGTTCAGCATGTACTCCTTCTCGTATCTTGGAAACTGCGTCATTATTCCGCCTCCAACAACTGCTGCTGTAGCAGTCTTTGCTTTTTCTGCCATATTTCTCATGTATCTTATTGGTTTCATTTTAAGTACCTCCTTATTTTTTATTCTCCGCAAACTTTTCATTTGCGATACTACTAAATAGGTACTACATATAATTAAACGCTTTCTACCCCTAAAAGGGGTAAATATTGTTGGTTGCTATACTATAAACGTAAGAATTAATTATATGTGGCTCAATAACTGATGATTTGAGTATAGAAATATTCTTTAACAATAGGCTTTAGATTTCAAGATTGTAATGATGGTTGGATTTACTTTTTTCGATGGTTTTAGCGGCTAGGATTCCATGATTGTTTTGAGGAATTCTTCATAGGGCATGTTTGTTTTGATTGCCGTTGGTGAGAAATGCGTGCTTGTGGCTTTGTATCCTTTTTTTTTAATTGCTTCAATTGTAATATCTTTTTTTGGGTTATTTTGGAGCTTGTGTTTTTTCAGGGTCTTGTGGATGTCATAGAAAAATAGTGTGTTGCTTTCGGTTTCTTGCGCAAGGGTTTGAAGGAATTGCTTGTTTTTATAATCATCGCATAATCTGGCCATTTCTCTGACAATATCCAAGTCATTTATATGCCCCACCCAAAATGGACCAAAACTTTCATTGTTATTGCATTTAGAGTATTGATGTTTGTTAATAATCTCTGTTGCTTCTTTTTTACTTTTTTTGCTTTTGAAAAATGCCCTCATATAATGGTCCTTTGAATAGCTGAATATTGGTGTGAGCGCCCTGTCATACTGTGTCCCTATCAATTGAACTCTCCTTATGAGTATCCTTAGTCCCGCTTCGTGCATTATTTCACTTCTGATAGGGGTTGCCCAGTATTTTCTTTTGCAGACGTAAGGGTATGTCCCACATAGTGCTGAGGTGTCAGTTGCCGTCACTGCTAAAATTCCGCATCTTGAAAGTCTTTTTACTGCAGCATCTAGAAACTCATTAGGGTTTCCAAACGGATCTATATCAATATAGTCAAAACCTTTGGATTCAAGCAGAAACTGGCTTGCTTCTTTGTTTTTAATGTCTGCTGTTGTATAATTGTGATCAAGGTTTTCTCTAATGATTTTTATGGCTTTAGGGCTCATATCATTCATGACGATTCTTTTAGCCTTGCCTTTCTTTAATTCAAGGGCTAATCTAACTCCTCTTACACCTGTCCCTGCAAGCGGGAGGGCTATTTGCATACCATCAAGCTTGACAGAATTCAAAAGAAGGATTGTCATATCTCTGTTGAATTTCATAAGGGGGTTGTAAAAAACAGGGAGTTTCTTGCTGACTTTTTTTTCTTCAGGAACCTTTATGGTTGCCATCCCTTCCTGTATCTTTTTGTACATTACTTAAAGGATGTTTCTGTTAATTTAAATAATTAATGCGATATATCAAGAATCTTGCAACCAATAAACGAAGAAATTTTTGTTACTTCCAAGATAAAGTTATCTATTTTTTATATTCACTTCATGTTCAAGGCATATATTTCTTGAATCAAATCTATTGCAGCTTACTTCTATTTCTTTGTATCCTCTACTTGTTTCTAACTTATCCATCTTTAGGCATGAGTTTGATTGAAGTGAGTTGCAATACCTCTCCAGATTTTGTTCTGCTCTAGTCGTTCCTTTCTTATCTTGCATCCTTTCTTTTATTATTTCATACTTTGCTTCGTTCTCAAGAATTTCTTGTCTTTTTTTCCATTCTTCATATAGGTCATAGCTTTTTTCGTGATTGATTGTTGTGCTTTCCATTCTATAACCTTCTTTTTCATAGATTACATAGGTGGTTTGTTCAAAGGAACTAGAAGTTTCTGGGTCTGTTAGGTCGGGGCTCACACCCGGACTGCACCCTATAATGAGCAGTACAAATAAGAACGATATGGCTGCACATACTTTTTTGTTATTCATTTTACTACTTGGAAGTTAATATAATTTATAAACTTTTTGAATATTTTGGTTTCAATAGTCTTTGGCTGTTGATTGTTTTTTGTTTGTTCCCAAGATGATTTTAAACATAATTTCAATATATTCTCATTTATGCTGTTTTTGATGACTTCCTGCTCAGAAAATAACAAAACTAGGGATTGCCATAATGCCTATTAAGGTTAAAAGAATAAAAAATATCGCTATTATCACGTACTGGAGAAGCCAGGCTAAAAAACTTCTTACCCAACCCATCCTAAACATCAACTTATATACAAAAAGCATGACAATGAATGACAAGAGTCCTGCCAGGAAATTTATATTTTCTGCTATAAAGTAACCGATGATTGCTATGATTATGTTTGCAGCTATAACCTTGATAATAGAAGACTTTCCACCCATAATTTTAACCGCTATATTCAACGGAATCGCACTTACTACCAAAACAAGAATGTACCAGAGCATCGTTAATATATCCATATGGTAGAGGCAGAAGTCAAACTTTTATTTAAATCTGTTTATTCCAACAGGTATTATTCTTTTATTGATATATTGATAAAATAGACATTGATTATATTCTGTTGGCTAAAATTAGGGTTTTTTGGTCCGGAAAAAGTTTCAACCCTCCAAAAATTTTTTCTGACCATTAGAGGCTGTATCTATTAACTTTCAAGTGGTTTAAATAAACCTGACTCTATGGAGTCTTCTATAGTTATAGTTTTTTACCGTATTATTGTTATTAGACGAAATTCTTGAGTTCATAATTATTGTTATTTTTTAAATCTCTTTAGTTTGTTTTAATAAAAATAGTGAAACATCGATTCTTTTAATCCTTGATTTATGATGGCTCATGGTATTTTTAAGGGGGAATTTAAAATCTGTAACGTTTACTACCTTGAATTCATATTCTTTTGAAATTCTTTTTATAAAATCTGTTGTTGATGTTTTATGGAACGTATAAACTGTATCTGCCAGAGAGAATGCTTTCAGGAGAAATTCTCTGTCGGCATGCTTTTCCTTTGTTCCAAAGGGAGGATTTTGGATGATTATATCGACCTCCCTGTTAAAATCCTTTATTTCTTTGCAGAGTATCAAATAGTTACTTAATTCATATGTTTCAAGATTTTTTTTAAGGCATTTTATTGCTTCTTCCTCCTTTTCAACAAAGATAACTTCTTTAGCTCCCAAAAGCAATGCTCCTATTCCCAGAATTCCAGTCCCACAGCCAAGGTCACCAATAATTTTATCCTTGATATCACCATTCATATATGCGTCCCATAGTGCTTTAGCTGCAATTTCTGAATCAGTGGGATGTTGTTCAAGCTTAAATTGTGCTTTTCCAAAAACTTCCAGTTTTGAGAGTTCTATTGCAAGTTTCGACTTATTTATCATTTTTTACTGTTACTATCCTTTGTTTATATTTATTTTCTTTGAATTGATTTTTTCACTTTTCTGGCGAATAAAGTTCTTGACTTGGTAAAATTATGCAAAAATATAAAAAAGGCTACTGAATTAACATGCTTATGGAGCAACTCACCAAAGAAAAATTGGATAAGTATCTTGGTTTAACATCTAAGGCAATTGAGAAGGTTAAGATTACTCCCAAAGGTAGTTTGGATTCCTGGCAGGGAACTGCTGAAGATTTTTTTGATATGGCGCAGCGCTATTACAGGGATGCTGTTTATTTTCAAAGTCAGGGCAGGGATGTCGATGCCTTTGCTGCAGTCAATTATGCGCATGGTTGGTTAGATGCAGGAGCCAGGATAGGTCTTTTTGATGTTGATGGCGATAATTCCCTTTTCACGGTTGATTAGTTATGGAAAATCTTAATGCTACTGGAGTTTTCGAAGGTTTAGGTGTTTTTTTAAAACCCTTTTATAGTGGTATAATCATAGCCGTGATTATCCTGCTTATAGGATTGGTATTGGGTAAAGTTTTGGGAAGGTTATCCCTAAAGTTGCTCTCAGAAGTAGAAATAAATGAGATATTTAAGCTTGCTACAGGATTAAATGTCAAATTTGATAGAATAATTAGTCTAGTCATTTCTTATTTTATATATTTTGTTTTTGGAATGTGGGCTCTTGAGAAGCTTGGTCTTAGCTCGGTCATTTTGAATATAATCGCAGTCGGGATAATTGTCCTCTTTGTCATAGCTGTTGTACTTGGGATAAAGGATTTCTTTCCAAATGTAATAGCTGGGTTGTTTTTGCATGCTAAAAGAATAGTAAATGAAGGTGAAAAGGTAGAGATTGATAGTGTCAAGGGGAAGGTTGTACAGGTTGGTCTGGTTGAAACTGAGTTGGTGTCTTTTTCAGGGGATTCTATTTTTGTACCAAACTCCGCATTTCTAAGATCTAAAACGATAAAAATAAAAAGAAGTAAAAGTAGAAAAAAATAAATATATAATAATTTAGGGAAATAACATTGGCACACGAAAAACTGGTTCAATATATAATTGAATACAACAAAAAAGGGGAGTCGTTTGAAAGGATAAGGGATTTTCTGCTTAGAAGTGGCTATCCTCAAAATGTTGTCGAATATGCTCTATTAGAGGCTAGAAGGAATATTACTAATCAAAGTGCAGAAAGCAGGGTAACAGAGCAAAGGAGTGATAATGAGTATCAAAATCTTCTTGAATTCGTGAAAAGTCAAATTAAAAATGGTTTTGAGCCGGCAAAGATCAAGCAACATTTGCTTTCAAGTGGTTATTCTCCTGATAGTGTTGAGAAAGCTTTGAGCGATGGAAGTAGCGAAATGAATGTGTTTTATAGTCCGGTTAAATCAAAGAATAAAACCCTTTTGGCCATTTCTTTTTTTTTATTGACGTTATTGTTAAGTGGAACTTTTCTTGTGCTTGTTCTAGGGGATAAAAAAGGTATTATTATTGATTATGAGTTAGATGTGTTAAACGATGAAGTTGAAAAAGGAACTTATCTTAGATTTGAGCATTCATACTCTGAAGTAGAAGGGAGTCAGCACTTTGACGTCAAAGTGGATTACTTTGTACAGAGTCTGGAGCTTTATGAAGATGTTAAGAGCTGGGGGGAAGTTGTGTCGGTTGCCGACCTCGATGGTAAGGCAGGACGTGTTATAATTGAAGAAGACCTTCCAAGCGGTGATTATGTCTTGAGGTCTGTTGTGTCCTACAATGGGGAAGAACAGAGAGCTGTTGATAATTTCATTGTTTTTGAAGAAGGTGAAATCCCTGAAAAAGAAGATGATAATGGTGATGACCCTTCAGACGAAGATGATAATGGCGATGACCCTTCAGACGAAGATGATAATGGCGATGACCCCTCAGATGAAGATGATAATGGCGATGACCCCTCAGATGAAGATGATAATGGCGATGACCCTTCAGACGAAGATGATAATGGCGATGACCCCTCAGACGATGATGATAATGGTGATAGTGGTGTGGGTTTAGATGGTATGAGTACTTATGATATTATCCAGGAAGTTAAAAAAATAGAGGATAAAGAGAAAGGAACTCTTATGTGTGAAGAAATCGCAAACAGGGATTCAAGGGATGATTGTTATGAGTCTTTGGCTCAGGGAGAGTTGGATAATCCCGATGTTTGTGGAATGATTGATATGAATAATAAGGCTGATAGGTGCTATATGTACTTTGTTAGAAACCAAAATAATTTCTCTTTGTGTGAAGAGCTTTTCGATAGTTATATTAAGTTGTCTTGTGAGACAATGAATCGCACTCACGAGCTTGAGGAGAGGAGAAGTGAATTAGAAAAAATTGTTAATGATACCTTGGATTTAGATGATGATAAAGACCTGGAAGAAATCTCAGGTTATGACCTGCAAAATGAAAAGTGTGTAGATGATGAGTGTTTTAATTACTTTTTTTCAGATTGTGAGCCAGTTAATTCAACTTTAATCAGAGAAGATATGAGTCTGGAGCATGAAATCATTGGCGAGGATGAAGGACTATGTGGTGTAAGTACCTATGTCGTGGAACATTTTAATGAAACTTTCGTCGACAAATCAATGGTATGTTATTTTGATAATAGTCACTATTGGGTATCAGCTTTTGATTCCACTATTAATAGTTTTAGCACAGATTCACATAAGGGCCGTTGTGATGGTGATTTATATGATTCTCTTGTCGATGCTTATTCATGATGGTGGCTTTGGAAATTTTCTTAAGTTTTTTTTGTGTAGTGGTGTATTTAGATTGTTTTTTTGTTGAACTTTTTTATGCTTGCACAAAATAAGTGCTGAAACTTGTTGGGCTATTGTAAGGATTCTTTTAAAAATAAGGGAGGTAAATTGAAGATAACTAAGAAAAAATATATATGCTAGAATGCTTTTTGGCTTTCGCAATTTGGTTTTTTCAGTCAATAGGGTAAGAAAAAGAAACATTTATAAATGACCTCTTTGTCCTGAGAAGTTGTTTAGTAACTTTCTATCTCCTCCTCAAAAACCTTGTTTACAAGGTTTCAGTGTGTACTTAATCGTGCAGGTTAAGTATGAAGTAGGATATTGGATGCACAATTGAAAATTGAGATCATCCCCTAGAGATGGTTTCGGTTGAAATATTTGCGATTGAGCCTATTAAATGGCGGAGTACCCGTTGATCCTGCGGGAGTTTGCTGCTATTGGGGTTCGACTA
>CAZBGG010000039.1:0-8614 GCA_964491305.1 uncultured Methanosarcinales archaeon | reverse complement strand
ATTACATCTACCACCTGTTCAACCAAACCCGTTACCGGTGCCATTTCACTTGATAAGTCCACAGCAAAAGTAACCCCTCCAAACGCAGCTATACACATAATAAATACCAAGACTCCTACCAACATTTTTTTGTTCTTCAACATTAATTATCACCTCCTTCCTTTAGATTAGAAAAACTCTTTACAGCCCTGGGCAAACAATCAGACTGTTTGCCCAGGAAAGCAAATTACTCCACTTCAATAACAACCCAACTACCATCAATCTTTTCAACATAAACTAAGTATTCTTCTTCACCATCACCATCTTCGATTTCTGCATGCACTAAGGCTCTTTCTTCATCAACCTTTTGAGATTCTACTATACTAGAATCTACCAATTCAGCAGTTGGCATATCAAAAGACATTTCCTCTACATCACCATCACTGTAGTCTTCTATGCCATCCAAGTTGTCATATAATGCATCAAAAAAACCATGAGCAGCTCTTTCCGCATCCAATACTGGTTCACCTACCGTTTCTTCACCATTACTACACCCCATAACACTAAACATGAAAAATGCCGTAACTGCAACAACAACCAATGTTTTTCTCATTTCCTAACACCCCCTTTGCTTTAAAATACAACTTGTTTGTTATTAACCAAACAACTGTTGCTAAAACCAAGCTAAGTATGTTGCCTGGAATATATAAACACAAACCAACAATGATGCCCCACATATAACCCGATCTGCTACGCCTCCTGTTTTGCCAAGAAAATAAGAAAGCCGAGATTCTTTAAATGGATACCACAGTGGAATTCCACCAGAAACTAAATCTAATACAAGATGAGAAGCATACCCTATAAAAAAAGGAATCGCAAAACTCGTTCCTGAAAAAAACAATACTGCTCCTGACATCAACAAACAACCAAGCAGTGAATGGGTTATGCCTCGATGAGGAAGCACCGCTAAAACCACCAATACCACTCCCACAAACCAAAAAAAACTTGATAGTTTAAAGAAAAAAGACAACAATAGTAACGCTACCCCCAACAACAACCTTATTAAACGACTCCCCCTTGATACCGGATCAATCGCCCTGCTGATAGCTGAGCCTGGATGATCTATATCTGGCAACAAAGCACCTGTAATGGCTGCAATAACTGCACCTACAGATATCACCCCATAAGGGTATGGGACAAGAGAGGCGACTGTTAAGTGTGTAGCTACTCCTGTTAACAAATGCGTTTCTCCTCTCAAGTCATCACCTCCTGTGTTTTTTTAAAGCCAGCATCCTCTGCCATAGCTTCATAAAAAGATTGTTTAAATTCCTCTATTGTTAATGGAACAGAAAACCTTGGATTCCGAGGTCCACCGGCAATTATCATGTTGTTATTTCTACTCACAAAAATACCCTCACCATACTGTTCTTGTAACCTTCTACCAAAACCAATTATTCCACTATTAAGTGACTTTCCAGGTATTGAAGTAATCGCAAATGAAACACCGCCTTCCTTATGCTCCTGCACACTACAGTAGATTTCATACCCCATGTGATAAGCAATTGTACTTCCAGACGGGATGTAACTTTCAACAATCAAAGCATTTTCATAAACAGTTCCTCGATTCAATTCTTTTATAGCATTAGTGATAATCTTTTTTTGATATTGAGCAGCTTTCCATAAACCATGTTCTTGTAATTCTTCCTCGCTCATAGTTTTACCCAATAAACCTTTTTCGGCTAACTCCCACAATTTTTTATCACTTATACTTCTAACCAAAAAAACCATACAATATGGATCTGTCGGATTATACGATTCCTCGGTATCTGCCAATTCCACCGCGCTTCTGGGTACATAGACCCCAACCATATCCAATATTTCTAAAGTGTTTTTGTAAGCGTTAAAGTGATGATCGACAATCAGGGTTTTATCCAAGCTATTAAAAGTAATGCCTGAAGTACACAGTTCGTTGCCTATATCCAGATTAAGCTTTCCCTCTTCAACCACTCCCGCAGGTCGCCTGATCGCCTTTGCTTTTTTGGTCAAAATACCAGCTTTCACCAAAGCCATCCTTGCTAGCCGATTATCTATATCGTTGCCATAATGTGTTACATATTCATGTAAGGGTAATTTCATGCTATTTAATGCTTTTTTCCAAGTTTCTTTTTCAGTTTTAATGTTTACACTCATCCTAATTGCCTCCTTTAAATTAGTTTGGAATTTTGTACATATAAGAGTGTCCCCTTCCAACAGTTCCAAGAAGGGGACACCACCTTAACGTATATGCTTCAAAAACCTTACTCTTCTTTGTGTTTCTCTACCAACCTAGCCATTTTACGGTTTTTAAAAAATGGAGTATTATCAACCATGATTGGATTAAGATTATGCGCCAACAACAACAACCTACCATCAGGAATACGCCTTACTTCATCAGCGGTCATCAATTCCCTTCGTTGACGCTGGTTCTGATAATTTACCGTAGAATGCCCTACCATATCACTTACATATTGCCCGGATTCCCCTGTAGAAGCAGGGAAATATATCTTGGTTTTCATATTGTTAAGTATATCCTGCTGTTCTTCTTTGCTGTATTCGCGAGCTAACTGCTCAACTCCCTGAATCGCAATATTCAAACTCATTTTTCTCGATCTTACTGTAGCTGCTGCCTGTGCAAACCCAGGTATCTGCCCTATATTGGCAAACTCATCCAACAAAAACACAACTGGAAGCCCCGGCTCATCCACAATATGTTCTATCACCTGCCAAAACAATGTAGCTGTAAGAGCTTTCATCAAAGGCATTTTTCTTTCTGGTATTTGCACAAAAAACACTGAGGGCTTCTTTCTCAGGGTTGCAGGATCGAATGCTTCCGCACCCTTAGTTGCACCGACCACATCTTGCCTTGAAAAAAGCCTTAATGAAGAAACCAAAACCGTTTTAATTGAAGCTGCTGTTTCGGGAGATTGGATGGATTGCGCATATGCCAAATACCTTTCTAACGCAAAACCTCCGATCAACTTTGCCATTTCTGCCCTTTGTTCCTCTGTAAAAGATGTTACTATTTCTACAGCCCCTTGAATCGAAGGGAAAACTGTTGGATCATCACTTTCTATTTCTGCCTCACCTATGTTCATCCAAAAAGCTGCTTCCAGTAGCGGTTGCGCAAAGTTTATCCATTGAGTATCACCTGCATCCCCTGCCGAAGAATACCCGTTCCGCAAAATAATATCTGCTATTTCTGCAATCTCTGTTTCATTCTTATAAACAGATAACGGATTATATATCACACTATCATCTTGATCCAAGTTTAACCGATAAGTTTCCCACCCCCTGCTTCGCAATACAGGGCCAGTAACCTCTTCTATCTCTTTCTTGGGATCAACCACTATAGCTGAGGTATTTTCGGGAAGGGTCAGCAGGTTAGGCATAAAGATAGAAGTTGTTTTCCCGCAACCTGTAGGCCCAATGATAGCCGTGTGTTCACAAGATGTTTTTAAGGACATCCTGACCGGATGTTGTCCTTTGTATCCTACAATCACTCCATCTTTCCCTAAAAAAGGCTTTAATTCTTCTAAGCCCTCCCATTTTGCAGTCCCTTGCTCTGAACTAAACCGATTCCTAATAATTCGATTATCTTTCCATTTATAATAATATCGTCTTCCCTTATAAACACCCGCACCGCCTATAACAAGAAGACCTCCCAACGCAAGATACATCATATTGGTAGCTCTTGTTTCTTCGTCGCTCATTGATTCACCCTGTATCTGACTAACCCACAAAGACATAGAATTTTCCACAGGGCTACCACCATCCGTTGCATCATACCATGCTAAAAAGCTGCCATGAATATATAATATAACTACAATAAATACCACAATTCCCAACATCGCACCTATAAGTGCCAGATTGGGTTCATCATTACCCTGTTGGGGATTACCTTCTTGACCAAACATTTTATCACCATCCTAACTATAATAATCTAGCCTCAGCTTTTTCCCTTGTATTGAGCTCTTTTAAAGCTGCTGCCGAATTTCTTTGAGGTAGCATTGTACTTGGGTTAGAATTACTCATTTTCTGGCGAGAAACAATGGCACCCATATCCCAAACATCAAGACGTTTTTCGATCTCCTGCCCTTGTTGGTTATACTCTCTTGATAAAAACCTGCCATCTCTCTTTCCTTCTGTAAAATTGCCCTCATGCTTTTCACGAACCACTCCTTCGGAATCCTTCTTTAAACATGTGCTATCCCCAATCAATTTATCATTAGCCATTGAACCAAAAGAAATTACCGACGTTTTGTCGGGATATTTTGTTTCCATCTTGCACCTTTCACCATACAATTCGAGCGTTTCCATGTTAAGCTTTCCATAAAACTTAGTTATTGTTTCTTCATTCAAATCATAAATATTAACAGGGCCTTTTTCCAAAACCCCATCTTTTACCGTAAACTCATAAAGTTTATCACCTGTTTTTAGAGAACAATCCCCTCTCAAAACACCTTTATGCCAGGTTCCCTCAAAATGCGAATGGTTAGCATCTCGCAAATAATAGATACCACCTTTCCCATGCAATCTTCCGTAATCATTATAACGCCCCATGAAATCTATCCACTCTATTGCATTTAAATCTATCAAACTCGCCTTTGCGGTATAATCATTCCCTTTTCCTAGCCGAATCTTATAAATATCCGTTTCTACTTCTAATGCATCACCATAATCCTTTACTGCTGAATCATCTAATTCTGTCATTACCCCACTTTGGAAATAACCCGCTTTAAGTTGTTCGTGGTTGCATGTTGCACCCCAGCCATGAGGAAGTCCATCTTTAAAATTACCTGCATATATTAAAAGCATGTCTTCCCTATACCTTACCCCATAACCATTCATGTTCCCGTTTTCCCATCCTCCCATATAAATCGTTCCGTTATCTCCATATAACACCCCAAAACCATCAGGCAAGCTCTTTTCCATTTCACCCCAATACATTCCACTCTCAACTCTTGTCAACTCTTTTTTAGGGTCTCTGTGAAATAAAAATCTTGAGAACATCAATCTGCCTCTCCTCCTTTCTTTAATTTTTCACTTAAGCTATTCATCCAAACCCTGGAATACCTGATTAATACAACACATAAAACAATAAACAATATTGCGTATCTTGTATGTCCGTTTATTACAGCTATTATGGACACAAACAAAAGTCCAACAGACATCAAAATCAAAACACATCCCTGTAACGCCTCCCACATACTTGCTTTGTTTTTAGTTTCCATTCTATCCCCCCTCAAAGCATGAAATCTTCGGATTTATCTACTCTCTTAATGTTTTCCAAGCCACTTAACAGTAAAGGATAAAAGCCCAGATAATCAGCAGCAACAAAGCGATACTCGATGCCATCATATACCCCGTTATAAGCATGACAATGATCTTTGCCATGCAAATGACCATAAATACAAATCTTAACCTTGTATTCCTTTAAGAGGTTTGTGAAAACAGATGGCTCTTTGTATAAACTCCAGGGAGGATAGTGAAGAGCAGCTATAATGGGTTTAGATTTTGGAGCAGAGCGTAGTGATGATTTGAGCTTTTGTATTTCTTGCTCATACATAGCCAAATCTGAAGTTTCAAATGAAGGGTTATTGGGAGACAACCATCCGGTTGCACCACATATTACATACCCCTCCCACTCCAAACAATCCTTATCTATTACCATTATATCCGGAGGCAATCTTTTTCTAAGCCAGCTAGTATTTTTCCACCACCAATCATGGTTTCCCTTAACAAGAAGCTTATAACCATTTAATGACTTGGAAATCCTCCTTAAATCTTTTGTTGCTTTTTTAAGATTAACAGACCAAGTTATATCTCCCGGCACCAAAACCAAATCATTTTCTGATACCACTTCGTTCCATCTAGTAAACAATATTTGAGGATGCCCCTGCCAACCTCGCCCAAATATATCCATAGGCTTATCATCATTGGGGGATAAATGTAAATCCGATAAACCATAGATCATGGCTTTACCCTCGGCAACAATGAGAGATAATCTAATGGATACTCCAATTTTATAGATGGCAGGGAATTAATTAAGACTTCCAACGGCAGCGATGCTCGACCACCCCTGTGCCAATCCTCTATGAGAGGTTCCAGGAAATCAAAAGGCAACACAAAACACCGATTAAAAGCATATAACCCCAACAAAACAAACTGATACGATTTAGGGTTTACCCTCCTAAAATCCTTCATAAATTGCCATTGATCGGGCTTTATTTCATTAAACGCCCATCTTTTTTCGTTAATAGTCGATTTCGCATCAAACGCTATTGATGTATCACAAGTCGTGCCTAAAAAATCTACCGCCGCCCTCTTATTTTCATCAATCTTAGCACTCACAATCTTGTTTTTCGCATTACCCTTTTCTCGAATAGGCAACCACTCTGATGGAACTTTGTGGATTATAGCAACCCCACGATTTTTGTAGTAATGCGAGTTAGTAAAAGCTATTAATTCTTCAAAGTTTCGACCCCTATTCCCCATTTCCATATTAACTAAAATAATCAGCACCCCCTTTTAAAATAAAAAAACCCCTGCTACCAATATAGCAGGGGCAACAAACAACTATATGGAAAATATAGTTACGCTGTTTCTTGCATTTCCTCTTTTATGTTTGATTGCTTATATCGAAAATATTTTTCCAACTCAGACAATAAGAATTCTGCTGGTTCACCACCAGCTTCAATTACAGTCTTCACATCATTCAAAGCCTTTTCCGCTTTTTTCTGCCAATCTTGTTCCTTTTTCTTTCCTTCAGATTCTTTAATTGCGTTATTTAATTCCCTGGTGCTCATCTCAGCCTCACTTGCTTTTTGTGCCCAACCTTCCGGATCCTCACTTTGGGCTGCTTCCCAATAATGTGTGAAATCCAGGTTAGGCTGACGAGAATCTTCATCCCTGAATGCCTGAAAAGTTTTCAGATGTTTCTCTACATATTTCTCTGATCGCTTAATCTCATGTGCTATCTGAGACAATTTATAATCATAACATTCCACCAAAAGCTCTACCACTTGCCCCTTCAGAAATGCCAGCTCAACCGATTTTTCTTCTGTAGATACCAACACAGATAATAGTTCTTCAATAGAAGGCATCTCGTCCTGCTGTTCTTTGTTGGTTAATTGTATATTAAGTGATCCTATATCTTTATCAGGCGTAGGTAATTCAATCGCTGTATATACATCTTCAACAGAAACTTCTTCCCTTCTTGCAACCACCAAAATTAAATCTTCATACTTGATTTCGTAAGCTTGAGCTAATGCATGACATTCTACACACAAATTGATTTTATTTGCCCGTATCTCTCTACCCCCACTACCCTTTGATTTAATATGATGTGTTTCAAAACTTCCGTTAGTGCCCCCACAGTATTCACAATAAGGCAACCTCATCTCTGTATTACTTACAGGCATATGTAGGTGAAGCACATCAATATCACCCAAATCTACATTGTCCTTGAGAGCGCTTGTTTGAGTACTCATTAGTCCAACCTCCTTTACATTTTTAAGTTTCTCATCCATACATCTTATTTAACCCCTTCGAGGGGATAACAAGCATCGTAATTCTACTACCTTTGTTTTTATTGAAATGTTACATTGCATTTATTAATTATAAGTAAGATCTGTTATTATTTAATATATATTTGTTTAGTAGTAAGATACTCTCTGTTATACATAATCTCTATTATAATCTCTGGTATCGTACTTTAGATTTTAAAATCCGAATTTTAGAAATTAAAATCCGAATTTTAGAAATTAAAATTCGGTAGTACCAGGGGTTTCATCTGTTATTTTGAACCCCTCTAAAGGATATCCTTGCTCTTGAAGCAATTTGTAAATTTTTACGAAGTTTACTCTGTATTGACGAGTATGATCCCATTTGAATTTCGGGTTGGTTCTTTCTAATAAATATCCGTTATCAATAAGGCATTGTAGATGCTTGCGTATAGTAGCCGGTGTCAAACCCAACATGGTTTCTTCCGACAAAAGCTTTGCTGTTTTATAAATCCAACCACAACAGGGTTCTATTTCAAGTTCTTTTCCCTCATTTTGATAACGTTTTTGTTCCTCCTCTACCATTTTGTCAAAATCATATACCCTCCTACTCCAGTAAATAAATTGGTTTAAAATAACTGCTTTTATTGCATCACCAGTTAACCAAACAAGCTCCTCTTTTATAACCGACCTCTTTAATGGTTCTTCTTTTATATTGATTCCCTCCTTTATCATCCGAATATATCTGAAATATCGGTATTAGTTTCTTTGGTTTTCGATGATTTTTGAGTAACACCACCTTGATTGTCAAAAATTCGTTCATTGATTTTTTCTTTTAATGTAGTATTTCTTTTAACAACTTCATCATTATTAATTGCAACATTCATAGCCTCATGCGTTCCCACTAAACAACATAGCTCTTTTGCTCTGGACACCGCAGTATAAAGCAAATTACGGGCAAGCATTACTTTGTGTTGCATATGAACAGGACTAATTATTGCTGCAAATTCTGATCCTTGGCTTTTATGCACTGTTATTGCATAAGCCAAAACTAATTGATCAAGCTCATCTTTGTGATATTCAATGCAGTTACC
>CAZBGG010000038.1:0-8657 GCA_964491305.1 uncultured Methanosarcinales archaeon | reverse complement strand
CCCGCGACCTTGGGATTACAAGTCCCACGCAATAGCTGACTATGCTACGGAGGCACGACAACCAATTTTGTTGAACAAGGGCCCAATTTATAAAATTTTCTAATTAGTTTATGCATAGAAGTTGTTTGTTCAGACTTTTCTACATAATCACTATTATTTCTAATCAATACCCTGGGTCCACTGGTCAAGTGCCTGTGAGCTATTTAAATTATTACTGGCTATTTACTGCTATAGAGGTGATCGCGATGGTTAGAAATGGAATTGATTATGAAAAAGAAAAAATCTGTGATCTTTTCTTCAATCAAATAATGAACCTTACAAAAAAAACTGCAAAAAACAAAAAGAGGTGATAAACATGGATATATTTGATGAGATAAAAAAAGAGCTGCAGGCTCAAACTAAAATAGAAAATGCCCCCTTGGATAGTGAAGAAGGAAATTACCATGAAAGGCTTTCATTCATAAATGAATATGTCTTAGTATGAGGTGATAAAATTGTTTACGCGTAAGACTGAATACATTGATTGGAGCACATACAAGAAAAAAATTGACAATATTTCCTATTTTGCCTGGCAACAAAAAATAAGGAAAAGAAACTTGTGCTTTTAACAAACTATAAAATTTCAATTTTTAGATTTTATTTCTACAAAGCTCAATTATTATCTAAATGGCAAACTCAATTTATGTCAACGATTGGCTTATCACTGTGTCAGCCAACATATTAAACATAAAAATTACTATCAGTGCCAAAACAGAATAAAGAATTGTTCCCCTAACAAGATTACTCCCAACAAGAAATTCCTCCTTTAATTTATCAGAACCATTTTCAACCCCATTAACAAGTATAGTAAGGATATAGATTAATTGTATAACATATAGTCCAACAATTATCTGGAAGAAATAGGTTGGAATCCCTATTCCAAAAAAATCATCAAGTCCACCAATCCCACCCATATCTGCACCGCCCCCGTCCATAAGACCTTTTTGAGAAGCATATGAAACTTTTCCAAGGACGTTTGTAATCATACTACCAATACCTATAACGATGGAGCTAATGACGGGTGCAAGAAAAGAACTTTGGGACTTCATCGAAGAAATAACGTCTGAAAGTAAATCTTTAAGCCTTTCATCAATTCTACGCATTTCCTTTATATATGAAGAAATACTGATTATGGCCTGAGCAGCAATCATTGGACTCTTCTTTACAGCTTCGGTAAGAACTTTCATTGAGCTGAGAATTATGCTTGAAGGATATCTAAAAATAACTCCTGTATCTTTGTTAAAAAGAGCATCTTTAACACCCATACCATTCTGAGTTATATTTTGATGGACTTCTTTAAAAAATTCACCAGATGCTGTGTTTCTCATCACTTGACTCACTTTACCAAATGCAGTTTCTGCCGGCAAACCATCACCTAATCTATTTCCCAACTGAAAAAGAGCCCCTGAAAACTCCTTTTCCAACTCTTTAGACTTGTCCCTTATCTTAATTAGTTTACTGGACTTTATTTTATAATATAGACCTGCGCTTAGACCTATAGACAAAGGAACAAAAATACTTAACAGCGCAGGAAAAATATCAAAAGGTCCTCCTTCAACCTCTTCTCCCTCATGAACCATTGTCCTGTACTCAAACAAGCAATAATTTGCCCCTTCACACTCCTCCGGAACAAGAGTGTTATCGGAATTTCCGTCAGGCCCTATTGGAATATTTTTCATATCTCCAAGCATAATCAATGCAATTGGAGATATACCAATAAGAAAAAGTACCACAAAGATAAAAATGCTGGTATAGAAGGGGTTGATTTCCACCTCTTTACCAAAAACATTCAAAACAATTTTTTTATATTTCTTCAGCTGAGGATTACTTTCTGTTATATCCGTGTCACCGTAACCAGTAGGCCTTGAAGAAAGAATGTTCTTTCCCATATAAAAAACACCAAACGGCAAAGCCACATTGTAAATCATAAAAAGATGATACCATTTAACTGTTCCCATGAAATTGACAATCAAGGGCAGCAAAACCATTCCTAAAACTGGAAGGACAAAACCAAGCATGTTCAAGGAGGTCATGGGTGATTTAAGATTGTGGGCATAGTGAAGCATCTTCTCATATGTTTCCTGCAGCATTATATCCAACGACTTATCAAGCAAGGAAAGCCTTCTCTCCTCCGACCCCTCATAAAGACTCGATTCCACAAGATGCATCGCCTCTATAAATTCCATGTTCCACTTCCTCCATCCTTCAAGGTATGTATCAAGGGATTCTTTTAGAGAAGAATATTTTTCCGTTTGAATATCCCATATAACCTTCCTTAAATCAAGAGATAGAGGTCCTGTCAGGTGATTTGCAGCAAACTCCAAAGCCAACTCTAAATTAGAAGTATGCCTCATATAAGTAACCGTATAAAAAACGGCAAGAACCATTTCATTGCTGGATTTCAAGCGCCACGAATTTGCGAGCATATAAGGCAGATTCTGGAGAGGGATCATTAAAGCCAGCCCCGTAAAAACACAAAAAATAAGGAAAAAAGTGGAGGGCTCATAGCCAAATGCATAAGGCAATCCAACTGTTATAAAAACACTGATGATAATAAAACTTAGTGGCCCAAGTATTGCAAAACTGCTGGCACCAGTGGGAGTTATGTTTAAGTGAGCAGTCTCGATGGCATCTTTCATCTCATCTAAACTTTTTTTATCAGGAGATATCTTTAAGACTTTCTCCGAAAAACCGCACGCCTTCTCATAAAGTGAAAAATGTTTAGGAAGCATTCCCTCTTTGAACTGTTTGTAATGCCTTGAGCTATATCTAACCTCTGTTTTATTGTCTAGAGTTTCCTTTTCATCAAATTCAATTTTCTCAACGAGCTTTTTCTTATATCTTTCAAGAATCTTTTCTGTTTCTTCATCAATCTTTTCCATCTTCACCCATTGATTTAAGCCTTGAACGACTAAGCTCCTTATCTAACCACCGAAGCCACTCCTTATAGATCAAATCAGGATCCATTTTGCCAGTTTCGCTCTTTATCTTCTCTGATATTAAATGAAACATATCATTACATTTGATTACAAAAGGTGCCTCTAGCAATTCCTCATCACCCAGCTCTTCAGAATATTCCACAAGCCTCGCCTTTAAATTTCCCCTCAAAACAATATTTTCCCACAGCGCACTCCAATCACCTGCAAAATCACTTATGTTAGCAGCTATGGCCTTCAAAACATCTGAATCGCCATTTTTCACATCATCTGTCACTTTCAACATGTCTTCATTAGAATCATAAACCATTAAATCTCCAAATCCATTCTCGTCCAAAGGGTCATTCTCCCAGTGCTTCCTAACCTCAGTTATCTGAGTTACTCTTCTCCTTCGACTCATCCCATCACCTGACCTGACAGGATTAGCCACAATAATAATGTCTGTTGCTTTAAATGATGTTTTTGGGACCCCTATATCATTTACCACCCTGTCATACACACCATAAGGACTGTCTCCATGAATTGTCCCTGCAACCACATTAGCTGCAGCCCCTACCCTCATTGCCTCATATAGTGCAACTGCCTCATCACTCCTTACTTCACCAACAATTAAGGCTGAATCGCCCATTCTAAGAGTACTCCTGATACCACCACTGGCATCCATCTCAGAGGACTGTTTACCAAGTGCACTGGCCACCTTCATTGACTGTATATTAAACCCTAACTTCCTTAGAGAATCAACCGGCAACTCAAGGGTATCCTCAACTGTCATTATCCTGTATCTTCTCATAATCTCCACAAGCAAACTGGAAAGAAAACTGCTTTTTCCTGAGCCACGGGTGCCGGCAATCAACATAGTCCTGGTACCATCAACAAGGAAGCTCAATAAACCTGCACCTATATGGTCAATCATTTTATGTTTTATAAATAAGGGCAGTGTCCATGGCTTATTTCTATGCCTCCTGAACGAATAAGCAAGACCTGTTGGATTAAGCGGGCTTGTGATAACAGAAACCCTTGTGCTGGCCCCCGGGAGCTCAAGCTCAGTATCTAATATTGGGTCCGCTTCATCCAAAGGCCTGCCCGAAATCATCCTAAGCTTGGATGACCACGATTCTGCCTCCCTTTTGGTAGGAATAATATTTGTTACGCAATCATCATACGTATTATGTACAATAAATATAGGTATCTGCCCCATTGGACTGTTAATTGTGATGTCCTGGATGCTTTGGTCCTGCAAAAGAACCTCTATTAGACCAAAACCAACAGTATATCTTACTAGTATTTGTGCTAGTTTGTTGGTCTCTTTAGACGTTATATCTACATTCCTGTGAGAAGCCAACTCACTTATTAGATCAAAGCCTATATTGAAAAAAACCTCCCTCATCCTTTCAGGATCCGTAAATTCCTCTTCTTTGGGCTTATGCTCAGCCATTATTTTTCTTGCAAGGTCCAAGAGCTCATATTTTTCTTCAGTTAGCTTAAACTCTGGAGGAGTTATGTGGTATAAGTATTTCACCTCGTCAGGAAATTTAAAAACTGCGACTTCCGTACCCTCATCAAGAACATAGCTATCTATTTCCTCGCCGTTTGTTGGATAGTTAGCCATCAATTTTGTAAACATAAAATCTGGCTTTATGATAGGATGGAAAATATTCCTATAAACTTCTCTGTCACCAATTCTATACCCTGCCAAATAGCTCTTTGACAAAGCTATAAGCTTTGTACCTTCAAGGGTTTTTACTATGAAGTTAAGCGTAGAAATAAAGTTTTTTATACATTTAGTACATGAATCATCTATGCTCTTTTCAAGCTTTACCTTCTCTCTCCTCATAAATCTTTTTGCAGTAACATAAGCACCAATTGGATCTGACTTAAGAAGACCGAATATTTCGCTGTGCACATCATTATATCTTCTATCTGAACACCCAAGACAGCTTTGATTGCTTAAATTATAATAGCCGAAGAACTGGGTTTGTCTTGTAAAATACTTGTAGATGTTTGCAATCTCAACAAATATCAAAGTTTGAGAATAATCATACTCAATATCCCTCTTTTGAGAGAAAACAATTTTAGTTGCACTGGGATTCTCAATCAATTTGTCCATAAGCCTTGAAAGACATATTGGACTATCTTCTATTGTAGGATAATAGCCACAATCAGTACAATTCACATTGATAATTATTTCGTCCCCTTCTCTAATTACATTGTAGCCACAAATATCCTGGTTCTCTCCAAAAAGTGCCATTAAACACAACCCCTTTTTTAGTAACAATTACTTAATGAATAGCCAATAAAGTCATTCTATCAATAACTTCCCTTTGTAATTTAAAAATCTTTTTAATAAAATCCACTAATAGTGTACCTTCTGTTAACCAGAACCCTGTTTTATATAAACCTTTTTCTCCCAAGATTATGACTACTCATTTATAACAACATAAATTTAATATAATGAAGAAAATATGTCTCTCTTATGTCTAATCTTTTTAGCAGTCAGCAAAAAAAGGGCGGTAGTCAAGACGGAACTTCTGCAGAAGAAATGTCAAACATGTTGAAGGACATCATGAGAAGACTTAGGCAAATGGAAGAAAGATACTCCAACCTTAGAAAATCCATGCAAGTAACCGAACAGAATATGTTAAAACAATCAAAGAAAAATACATCCGATAAGCAAGATTTACAATCAGACATTGCTGAATTAAAAAAACATATCAGAAACATTGGTGAAGAATTGAAAATTGTTGCTAAAGAACTTGGCAACTCAGCAAAAAAAGATGATGTTAAAGTTTTGGAAAAATACATCAATTTTTTAGATCCTCTAACTTATGTCACTAAGAATGAGTTTAGAAAAGAAGTAAAGAGAGTAATTAAAGAAGAATTAGAAAACAAAGAATAAAAACAAAATTTTAAAAAAGCAAAAAGTATAGCTGATTAACATGGTGTACAATCAAGATAATAATCCAACCCAACAACCCGCAGACGTTTCAACCCCTCCTACAGAAAAAATAATGGTAATGAGGGGCCAGAACATGTCAAATAACGAGATAATCCAGGCTCTGCAGAGGGAAGGATATAATTCAGACACCATACTGGACGGCATGAACCAGGCGGATTTAAAAACAAATGTGGAAGGCCAAAACCAAGGGTTTTCTGGGGAGCAGATGCAACAACAATATCAGCAGAGCGAACAAGGAGACCCCCAAGGAGGAATGGACCAAGGGCAGTCCTTTAGTCCAAATCAAGCTCCTCTACAAGGGCAAACGGGAGATTTTCAGAATTCAATGCCTCCTCCTCAAGAGATGCCTCCCCCCATGGATAGTAGTTCTACTATGGCAAATAATGGTCTTGACCAAGTAACTTTTGAAAGAATTGAAGAAATTGCCGAGGCAATAATAGATGAAAAATGGAATGAGATAGTAAAAAGCATAAATAAGATAATTGATTGGAAAGAGAGAACAGAAGGACAGATAAATAAAATAGAACAAAAATTCGATGATATAAAAAAGGACTTTGACAACCTTAATAAAGGAGTTCTTGGTAAAATCGGTGAGTACGACAAAAATATAGGCAATTTGGGAGTTGAAATCAAAGCCATGGAGAGAGTATTCCAAAAGATTATACCAACAATGACCGAGAATGTCCACGCACTAGAAAAGATTACGAAAAAGCTTGATGATAGTGACGATAAAAAAGATAAAAAGTCGAAGTAAAGATACTAGATTCTAAAGAAAAAACTAAGTTATTTGGATGGGCCCGTCAGCATTTTTGCCCCGGCAGCGGTTAGCAAAAGTATTAATATCATGCCTAAAACTTTAGGGTGAAAGAAAGTTGCCCCAACATTTTCTCTGACATCACCCGTATCCGTACTTCCCGAATGATCATTGTCAGCCGAAGATCCATCTGATGTCTGGTTTGTACCTGAAGTGAATTGCAAGGTATCTTCCCCAAACACTTGGCTTAAGCCTCCAAGGACAATAACCAGAACAACGACAAGAAGGATCCAGTAAAGCCCGGGAGATTTGGCAGCCTCAGTTATCGAATCATCTCCTACACCCAACATTTTAAAGAGCATTAAAACCAACATAAACAACACTATCAAAAAAACAAACCACGGGATTATATATTCAATCAGTTGTCTTATTGCTTCAGAATAGATTCCTCCAAAAAAGGCAATAACCAACGAAATGATCAGATGTATGCTGGGAGACTCACCAAATATTTTCCCCCATTGTAGGATTGCATATGTCACAGCAAAAAGAAATATAAATATAAAGAAAGGTGAAAAATACTGCAAAAGTTCCGCATCCATCGCAGGTGTAGCCATTTTCTCAACTGATTTCAAACTAACGTATTAGCACTTAATATGCTTCCCTTATTGTTCCTAGCCATCTCCTCCCTGTTGTTGTCCCGAATCTTGGCCGCCTCCTCCACCATTACCTCTCCCAACAATGTAGGCAACCACGATCCCAAAAGCGAGCAACATAACAATCAAGTTAATGGTTGCCTGGCTTACGCTCTCAAAAAACGGAAAGGTGTTCGGCCAGGCCTGGGAAGCGAATATGTATGCAACAATTGCAAGAGCAAGATATATGCCATACTGGCCCATATATGGAATCTCTTTCTGCCCTGTCAGGGAGCTAGATAGTATAATTGCCAAGGTTACGGCAACAATTAGCGCTACAACAGAGGGGGCGGAGGCATTAATAATGCTTACAACACTATCTGGCCTGGGATTTAAAGCGTGAGGTATAACAACCATGAAGCCCAATACAGCCGAAACTACCGCATTAAACTTTTTGTCACCAAGCACAGGAACCCTCTGCAATACAGCAAAAACTATTACAAATATCAAGACAAAGGGCAAGAAATACTCCAATACTTGCCAACTCTCTAAATAAAGTAAAAATTGTCGAAAATCCATTTTATACCCTCCTATTCATATCCATTAACTTCTTTACGTATCCTCTATTTTTAAATTTATCTATTTAATAGTTTACTTCCTATCCTTTGTAATCCAAACCATAATACCAAGCAAAACAATTATCATTACAATTGAACTGACAGCAGTACTCCCAAAATCATAAAATATCCTGTACCACAAAAAGTCCAACCAACTATCATGACTAGAGTGAGGTATAGCAGCTGCAAAGACAAGCAACACGGCAGCAAAAGCCAATCCGACCAAGAAATGTCTCATATTTCCCTCAAATTTCACTTCCTCGTCTTTTCCATAAAATGTTCCAACAAGCATAAGGAAGCTAACCGCAACAAGTATCAAAAGCACTATATTAGGCAACGCCTCACTCATTACACCCACTGCCTTAGGTGTTGCAACCACCAGGAATGCCACTACAAAGGCGACCATCGCATTAAGGTTCTTCTTGGTCACTTCTTCATTTTCTAATTTTTCTGTACCTAGAACCTTAGTCCTCTCCAATATCGCAAAGAATATTGTGAATGTAAGAAGAAAAGGCAAAATTACATCGTATATACCTAACCTATCAAAAAAACTTAAGACGCCTCCAAATGCACTATCACTAGCCATGCAAACTAAACCAACAATGAATGTATTTAAAACTTTCGCTAATTAAGGTAGGAAATATAATATATAAGTCAACCTGACTTCAAATTGAGCTAAACCGCATTAATGTCACACTTTTGTAAATATCTCTCAATAGGCTT
>CAZBGG010000037.1:0-8716 GCA_964491305.1 uncultured Methanosarcinales archaeon | reverse complement strand
ATTTAATTTTTCTAAGAAAAGAACTTTATTTATTTTTTGGATGAAGCCGAATTTTTACAGAAAGTACCTTTCACAAATTGCTTAGGTCAAACTTTTCCTTAGCCCTGTTTTCTTTGTAGAAAATTGTGTGACTTGCCCTTTTTTCAAATAAGGTGGCTGCAACCCTTATCATATCTGATTGAAAAGCCCTCAAACCTTCCTGCTGGAAGATATCTCTTGCATCAATTATGCATTCCTTCATTAGAAACAAATTCTCTTCCCTCGCAATATTTTCTTGTTCCCTTTCTTCTTCAGACGTTATAAAAACTTCCTCCCATTTAGTATGGTTTGAATTCTCGACAGTCCTCGGAAACGATTTTGAAAAAGCCATAGAAACTGTTACAACAAAGACCATAATAAATTTTACCCAAAAAAATCTGGAAATTCTTTGGAAAAATAAACAAAAGTTTATTAGATAGGATTAGATGTTATGAAATAGCTGAACTCCGTCGTTTTTTCATCGATTTTTTTGGAAGAGGAACATGATTTTCCTACCCTTTATTTTACACTCAATGATAAAAAAAAGTTGAAAAGCCGATAGATATAAAATTAATAGAAAAATTACCTTGAACTATCCGCCTGCCTCTCGATTTCGTTCTTTTTGGATATAACCTGAACCTGATTGCTCAAATTATATGCCCCCACTATTTCATTGGCGAAAACTTCAACAAAAGGCTTTTTTGAATTAAAAGATTTTTGATAAGAAGATTGCACAAGAAGTTTAAGAACAAAATCAATCCTTCTCAAGGGAGCTATCTCAACCGGCCTTGGATAATGTGCTCCACCATATTCAATCATTAAAATCTCTTCCCTTGGAGCACCATTCTCAATTGCTTTAACAACAACTTCAATGGGATTTTTACCAGTCTTCTGTTCAATCAATTCAAGTGTTTTCTCCATTATATTATATATTGTTGAACCCTTACCAGTACAATGACCACTGGTCTTAAAATGCTTCTTACCTTTATGGCCAGGATTTTGTAATTTATTCATAAGTCTTTCAATGATAAACGCTTTAGCCTTGTGAAACCTATTTCTAGCATACCTTCCACCTGTCCTTGGAACTATCTTAGGGTCTAGTGTTATATATCTCTTCAGCCCAGGATCAGTAACCTCAATACCCTCTACACTCCATTTATTAAAAACTTTAACTTCCATTTTAATCATTTCCTTGCTTTTTCCAGCTTTCCACCCAAAAGTGCAGAAATTGACTGATCGTTGACCTTAATAACTTTCCATCTTACACCAGGAATATCTCCCATTGCTCTACCCATTCTTCCTCCAATACATTCAATGACAACTTCATCGTGCTCGTCAACCAATTTGGTGGCACCGTCCCCTGGAAGAAATGCTGTTATTTGCCTACCATTTTTCACAAGCTGAACCCTCACACATTTCCTCATCGCTGAGTTAGGTTGCTTAGCTTCCAACTGAATCTTTTCAAGCACAATACCTTTCGCTTGGGAAGAACCCGATAAAGGATCGGATTTTGTCTTCAAACCAAAAAGTGAACTTAAAAAAGTCTTATCACACATCCTAAACTTATGTCTCCTCTTATCCAACTTTAATCCTGCATTAATACCTGTTGATTTTTTTGCCATTTTTAGCCTCAATTAATTTTGATTTCTTCAATATCAAAGTATCTTTTAACAATTTTTTCAATATTACGCAAATTTTTTGCCGAGCGCCCTATAAGCAGACCCCTCGTTTTCGAGTCAACCGGATGAAGCTTAAGTGTTTTTTCATCCATCTCCACATCTTCCAGCTTCAACGGATATACTAGGTTTTTCACAAACTTCGATGAGTTCGGATTAAATTCTACTATTTTAATCTTTCTGTTAAGCTTTTCCTCTAAAATTCTCACATTTGAGCCTTTCTTACCCACGGCTTTTCCAAGTTCATTCTGGTGTACAACAAATATCGACAAGCCATTCTCGTCGACAAAGTAGTCCTTAAGCTTCGCGTGAGTAATTGAATTAAATAAACTCATCACCTTTATAAGCTCATTATCATACTTAATTTTCAAAAGGACCACACCTTAGTTCTTTATACCCAGCACAGAGATATAATAAGGCCTCTGACACACCACTCCTAATTCTTCATTAGGAAAATCAAGCCTTACAACCTCCACACCTGAGAGATTTGCATAATAATTAATATCCTCTACAACATCGGAAGGTGTATTGGAAGCCAAATAAACCTTAGAAAGGCTTTTATCCTTAATTCCTTTTACAGTCTCTTCGGTTCCAACCACTAGTTTGCCGGTATTCATAACTGACTTCAGTTCCTTGATCGCATTTTCAGTTTTCGTTGCCATTTTTTACCCATTATTGATTTTTTGAAACTAATTTTGTAAGCCCCGTACCCAGAGGAACAGGTTGGTTAAGCATGACATTCTCTATCACACTTCGCAAAGGATCCACATCACCCTTCAATGAAGCAGTAATCACATGCTTAATAGGTGTCTCAAATGATGCTCTTGCAAGAACGCTGCTTTTTCTGGAAACTACTCCATACCTCGTTATGCCCATTATGCCTCCTGAAGCACACATTACGTCAGCAACAAGCATTATATGCCTTATATCCACATTTAGGCCCTGAACATCCATGATTGTAGTAAGCTCATTTATGATGGTCTGTCTTGCAGCCTCAATACCTAAAACACTTTTTATCTCATGCAAATCATTGGAAAAACACCTAGATGGATCTACATAATCCTGTTTTATGATCTCTTTTAGATTAATCCCTGAGGTAACAATAACAAACTCCTCACCCCTCTTGACGGGAAGAACCTGTTTTATACCTTTTATACCTGAAACAAAAATTTTTTTAAGTTTCTCTTTCATCTTGAATATTTCACTAAGACCATCATTTTTACCTTTGGGAGTGATGGTTATCTTGTCGGTCCCTGTTTTCACAGAAAAATTCTTGCAACCCTCATTAACTATTTTGCCAATTTTTTGAACTGTAAGATTAAGAACTTTTATTTTCTCCAGATTTGGAACAACCTCTATAGACAGCTTTGATATGTCTACACTAATCTCTTCGACAACCTCCTTTAGGATTGTTTCTTTAATATTCGTGGCAATTTCCTTGATATCTTTACCCTGGGAATAAGGTTCTTTAAGATATACTTCCATCATAGGTGTTGATATTGACTTTGAGGCATCCAGAACTTCAATAATCCTTGGAAGACCCATTGTAACGTTCATCTCAGATACTCCAGCAAAGTGAAATGTGTTAAGTGTCATCTGGGTTCCCGGCTCACCTATTGACTGAGCTCCAACCAAACCAACGGATTCACCAGGCTGGATTCTCATAACTTCGTACTCCTCCACAGCTTTTTCCAGTACTTTCTTCAGTTCGGATTTATTCAATTCCGGAAGATGAGCCCTTACATCTTCAATTATTTTCGCAGGCAATAAGCCTTCGTATTCCTTTAGAAGTTTTTCCATTTTAGCCCTTCACCTGATCTATTATGCTTTTAATATTCAACTTTCCGCCTTCAGTTTTTGAAACATCCAAGCCATCTTCACCGTATTTAAACTGAACAACCATCTTGCTACCATCCCTCGTGGTGCCATCGTACTCAACCCTTATATCCTGGAGTGCATTCGAAAGCCTCCTATACAAGTAACCCGATTTGGGTGTACGCAAAGCAGTATCCATTAAGGAATCCCTGCCAGTCATAGCCCCAAAAAAGAACTCATGTGGCCTGAGGCCCTCCTTAAAGCCCCTGCTAATAAAGCCATGAGCATCAGGTCCCAGGTCATTCTTTTTAAAGCAAGACAAGGTTCTACTCTGATAACCCTTATTAATCCTGTTACCACGCAGAGCCTGCTGACCTACGAAAGCTGACATTTGAGCAACATTAAGTGAGCTTCCCCTTGAACCCGAATCAGTCATGATGATAATGGAGCGATTACGGTCTACATTGTCAACCACAACATCGCCCGCTTCATTCCTTGCCCTGTTAAGTATCTGAAGAGTTTTAAGCTCCAGAGTCTCACTAAAAGTTCTGCCTGGCAAGATTTCCATACTTCCATCACGATATGATGAGATAAGGGCATCAACCTCTTTCATCGACCTATCAACAACCTCTTTAATTTTTAGATTAGCATCTGTTGAGAGATCTACGTCAGAAAGAGCACCTGAAAACCCATGTTTAAGCAATACATAAATGCCCATCTTAAAGAAGGTTCCTATTATTTTTATAGCCCTCTCCGGCCCATACTGCTTGTGCAAATTCCTTAAAAGCAATCCGGAACCCCCACCAAGAGTAGCTTTATCAAGTACACCTTCGATAAACTTACCGTTTTTAATGACCACTTTGGAGCCATCTTTTGCTTTTCCTATAAAATCGAAGTCGTCAGGTAACAAACAACTGAAAACATCTTTCCCTGTTATTTTTTCTTTGGTTGGGAGTTTTTTGAAATCAGTTAAACCTACACTGAGTAAAAGATCAACACCATCTCTGCGGGTCATCTCAAGACCCTTGCCTTTTGTCAAAATATAGTTACCTGCTACCGCATCCTGAATACAACCTATAATGCTTAAACCAAAAGTAGGACTTATAAGCTGGGTTTGTACTTTGGCTAAGGTCTCAGCCTCAGCAATTGCCTCCTCTGTCTGAGGTATGTGTAGATTCATCTCATCTCCATCAAAATCAGCGTTATAAGGTGCACATACTGCTGGGTTAATCCTAAAAGTTTTGTATGGAAGAACCCTTACATGATGGCACATCATAGACATTCTGTGAAGAGAAGGCTGTCTGTTAAATAAGGCGACATCCCCATCCATAAGATGCCTTTCGACAACAAATCCCGGCTGCATTTCTTCCAAAAGCTGTTCCTTTGTTTCGTCGCTTATTTTTTTCCTTTTACCATCCGGCCTTGTAATATAATTTGAACCAGGATATTCCTTAGGTCCTCTTTCAACAAACTTCTTTAAATACTCCATATTCCACTCGGTGACCCTCTCAGGTACCGTTAGTTTCATTGCCACCTCATAAGGAACAGCAACCTCATCTAACTCAATCATGGGGTCCGGACTAATTACTGTTCTTGCAGAAAAATTAGTTCTCTTACCTGCCAAATTACCCCTTATTCTACCTTCTTTACTTTTTATCCTTGCAGTCAATGTCTTAAGGGGCTGGCCTGACCTATGCCTTGCAACAGGCAATTGCGCCACTTCATTATCAAAATAGGTGGATATATGGTATTGTAGCAAATCCCATAAATCTTCAACAATAATCTCAGGTGCGCCCGCATTGATGTTTTCAAAAAGCCTCTGATTTATCCTCACTATATCACCAAGTTTATGGGTTAAGTCATCCTCACTCCTCTCCCCTGATTCAAGAGTTATACTTGGTCTCATAGTCACTGGAGGTATTGAAAGCACGGTAAGAACTGCCCATTCAGGCCTCATGTAATTAGTGTTAAATCCAAACAACTCAAGGTCAGAGCCCGGAACTTTTTCAAGCCTACTCCTTACCTCGATAGGAGAAATCCTCTTTTCATCCTCTAAAAATGCAGTCGGCTTCTCCAAACTTACTTTTTTCTGCCTGGAGCGACAATGAGGACATTTGTTTGCAGTCTTGTTTTTTGAAATTGCATTGATGACTCTTTTCCTGCTACTCACAGTTTGATCAGCAAGCTCATCACCATCATCTTCAGCCTCAGCATGCAATTCATCCATTTTATTTTCCGGTATAAGAACTCTACCACAATCCCTGCAAGTAGTCCTCAGAAGATCTAAAATAATTGGAACGTATTTCAAATTTATAACAGGTCTTGCCAGTTCAATGTAGCCAAAATGACCGGGACATTCTTTAATCTTTGAACTGCAAGTCTTACATCTCAACCCAGGGTCTATGACTCCCAGTCTTATATCCATCAGGCCACCATCAACAGGGTACCCTTCTTTATCATATAATTCGGGAGTTACTACCTTAGCAGCAGCCATATTCTTAATCATCTGCGGAGAAAGCATCCCAAAAAGAATACTATTCACCTGTTTTGATACAAAGCGCTCATCCATTTTTAATCCTCAAAACTTATTTTTTAGATTGAGTTTGGGATATATTCCCATACTCTTAAACTCATCAAGCAATAACTTGAATGCGTACGACATTTCCACGTTACTGACTTCAACATTCTCACCACAAACCGGACAATAAGCCACTTTCTTTAGCTCATCATAAACTGCAAAAAGACCACACTCCTCACATACCGGAAAAATGGTACTATCAGAGTCAAACCTCTCCTTAAGGAGTAAAGAGGCACCATGACTTGCTAAAGTATCTTTCTCCATCTCTCCTAACCTAAGACCACCCTCTAAAGCTCGTCCTTCCGTAGGCTGTCTTGTCAATAATTGTATAGGACCGCGCGCTCTCGAGTGTATTTTATTAGCCACCATATGCTTAAGCCTTAAATAAAATTGACTTGCAACAAAAATTTTCACGGTATACTGCTCACCTGTCTGCCCATCATACATTGTTTCTGTTCCATTTTCCTTAAAACCCAGATTGAGCAACTCCTTCCTTAAATCCTGTTCAGGCTCTGAATTAAAAGTGGTACCATCAACATTTCTTCCGGATAAAGCACCAACCTTGCCCCCCAACAACTCAACCATATGTGATATGGTCATCCTTGAAGGAAGCCCATGCGGAGAAAATATCAAGTCAGGAACCACTCCTGATGAACTAAAAGGCATATCTGAAAATTCAACAATCTGACCTACTATTCCCTTTTGTCCATGCCTTGAAGTAAATTTATCCCCTATTTCAGGAATCCTTGGGTCTCTAACACGAACTTGGACCAACTTATTCCCATCTTCATTCTCAGATAGAAGAACAAAATCGACTATACCTTTTTCACCATGTTGTAATGCGCTTGAAGATTCCCTCCTCAAACTGGATGAAAGACTATAGTCATCCAATCCCGAAAGAAACCTTGGGGGAGAAGTTTTACCGATAATAACATCATCTTCTTTTACCTTTGATTCAGGATAAACTATCCCATCACCTTCTATGTACCTGTAATCTTTTTCTGACCTATATCCTTTTACATCTTTATCAGGTAAACCAATCTCGTCGATCAAACCCCCTGAGTACCTCAATTCTTCAGAACTAATAGGCCTGTAATAGGTTGAGCGTCCAAGACCTCTTTCAATCGAACCTTTATTGAGTATAACAGCGTCTTCCATGTTATATCCCTTATAGCTCATAACTGCAACGGTCACATTCTGCCCGGCAGGATGTTTTTCATCCTGAGAAATACCATGCATAATACTCTGTACAATAGGCTTCTGAGGGGAATTCATCAAGTTAACATCCATATCCATCCTCAAATAATAATTCGCAGCATAAAATCCCAGAGCCTGCTTTTGGTTTTTAGACCCCATATTAACTCTGGCAGGAGGCGCATGGTTACCAAATGGAACCAATGAAGTACATAGACTAAACATTGCCATACTTGAAATCTCAAGATGCGTATGCTCTTCAGTCAAATGGCTTTCACTAAAGGCCACCAAAGCATTCTCTTCCTCGGAAGCATCAAGGTATTCAATTACCCCCTGATTAAAGAGATCTGTCCATGAGATCTCATTTTTTTGAAGCTGGGTGTTGTGCTTGTCAGTAAACAATGAAACCCCGTTTTTTACAACAATTAAAGGTCTTCTTAATCTACCTTTTGTACTTTCTATATTAACCAAATCATTTTCTTCATCGTGGTGAATGTTCACATCGGACGAAATCTTCGCTTTCCTTCTTTCCGTAACAAAATTATCCACAAAAGAGTTGGCATCCTCTACGTTACCAACAAATTTAGAGTTAAGATAAACTTCAGCCATTATGATATCACCTTATAGTTTTAAGGCCGCAGCCTTTTAATTCCTTCAAGACTTCCTTTTCATCAGCCCCTTTTGAAACCTGTGCAAGAAGGGCAAAATTTTTCCTAAGCCCTATATTGGTACCCTCTGGAGTTTCCACAGGACAAAGTCTTCCTAAATGAGTACTATGTAACTCCCTTGCCTCAAAATTTTCCTGCGAGGTAGATAGCGGAGAAACAACCCTTTGCAAGTGACTTACAGTATCCAGATGATTAAACCTTTGGATTCTCTGACTTATACCTGTCCTACCACCGATCCAGTTTCCTGTTGCTATTGATGAATAAATCCTTTGTGTAAGAAGCTTATCCCTTATAACTACCTTTATTGAAGGAAACTTACCCCTCTTCACTATTCTTTGGAAGTTGTAGAGCATATCTCCAACCAGAACCTTCAGATTCACCCTAAAAAGGTCCGCCAAAAGATCACCGCTCATTTTCACACGTTTATTCATATAGTGATCTTTATCGTCAAGTGGAGCTCTTCCCTTTGAAACCAACAAAAATTTCTTAATAAGTTTACAAAGGTTTTGTGCCTTGAACTTTTGATCACTACTTGAAATACCAAGATGGGGAAGAAGATATTTATCAAGTAATTCCCTCATCCTCTCAATCCTTATATCCTTTGCTTGCGTGATTCCTATCTTTTTAGCAATATAATCCAAAGCTTCCTCTTGCGTCTTTATGTCTACGAATTCAAGCAAATTTATATAAACATCATCGGACGCTTCAGGACCTGATATTGTCTTCATAATTTCCTCGTCTTTCAAGAGACCAAGTGCTTTCAGAAC
>CAZBGG010000036.1:0-8850 GCA_964491305.1 uncultured Methanosarcinales archaeon | reverse complement strand
ATTTTGCGTTAGTTTCAATGTGTTCTCCATATTTTTCTTGTTCAATCTGAACACGCCCTTCCTCCGTTTCCTTATAAAAATTCTGGGTAGGCGTGAATTGGTCACAAACAGGAGGAGCCGATGGACAAAGAACCCTATCACAAACATAATAAACCCTTTCCATAGAGCGTTCTGCATCAGTACAACCATCGTGACTCCCCTCATCCTGGGGCGTCCAAAGATTTTTAATATACTCATACGCTATAAGTGCACCACACAAAGCCAAGCCAATATGGCTGGCCGTCCTTGCAACATCTATAGCATCTTCGGTATAATTAATCATATTATCGAGGAAATAAATTGTATTGTTTATGTGTTCAGGTGAAAGCCAATCTAGTACATTCTCCGGCGTATGTATATCAAAGCTTGCTGTGGGATATACCCTGCATGTCTGGCTACCTTCTCTTGCTTCGTAAGTTATTTCCAAAGCCATATAAGTGTGCAGGACATCGGGAAGGTTTTCCAAAGAGCCATCATATTTACCAATTGTAATAGGTGCATAAACATTAAAAGCATTCTCTGACCTACTGTACTGAGTCACCTTAGGTTCTCCTAAATCAACAAATTTATTCCCGCTTTCCATATCATGGTCAATGGGAAGGCCTGTTTTATCAGCAGTAGACTCAAACACCCTAACACTTTTCACAGTTGGTGTACCCGATCCTAAATAGTGAACCGGGAAAAAAGCATTCCCAGTTATATCGCCTGCTCTTAAATCCCTCGTATAAATATTAAAAGGATAACTTTCAATCTTTCCAACTTTCCAGTCACTGCACCCTGGCTTGTAATCAACACTTTCTCTGGTATCATAATGATTACCAAACTCATCAGTTACATTTATGAACAAATAATTCGTATGTCCCCTTGATTCAGGGTCTGCCACGGTTGGGTCCATCAAAAGAGGAATCATAACCTCGAATTTTCCGTCGCTGTCAGCAGTACTACTTTTTACAGTACCTATAACATCCGAAACAGGATCCACCCGGAAGCTAACCCTATGTGAATCAAGAAGCTCTTCACACTCCATATATTCATCAAAATCTTCCAAAGCCTCATCACATCCACCTTCATAATGGCCCCAGTTATGAACGGTAACTTCTGCCCCCGGCTTAGTTTCCCCCCAAACTCTATATAGCTTAAAATTAGTAGGCTTCCAAGTGTTTTCGAACTCCAACTCAGGATCATCAGTGTCGACTCTCACTGTTTTAACTTTTTCAGCAACATTTCCTGCCTTATCCTCTGCAATAATCTTTATTTCATATTCCCCTGTATCCCCCAGTCTCATATTATAACTAAAGTTACTTTCATCAAGGCTGCTTATTCTGTTTTTAGAGTTATTATTAAGAAAAAATTCAACACTCGCCCCTTCCTCAGACAGACCTCTTATATTTATGCTTTCTTCTCCAATTGTACTTGGAAAGTCCTCAAGCCTAAGCCTTGGAGGGAATGGATCATAGACTACATAAGTTTCCACGACATCCTTCTTGCCCGAAGAATCCCAGGCTTTTATAGTGATTTTATTTTTTCCGGACTTTCCTGAATGGGACACTGCAGAATTTAATCTTACAGGAAATTTAAAACTAGTACCATCCACGCGCTTGTTGCTAATTTGGGCTATTGAATCATCGTTTGTAAATATATAGATTCTTGAGTTAACAGAAGTAGACCCTGACACATTAACTTCTGCCTGATTTGTCAATTCAGTAATATCATCTAATTCAATAAATTCATCTTTGTTTTCTTTTGTCTCAAAACTTCTAAATTCGCTTTCTTCACCATCAGCAAATACCTTAAAATGATATTCTACAGTGGACAATAGGTTATCCAGCTTTACTTCGTGAACAGTCTTTTCTTCGCTTAAGGACACTTCTTCATCAATGCTATCATCAATACCATACCTTACTTTCCCTACTGCCGGAAAATTAGTTTCCCAACTTATAGTAGCAGAATCTTTTTTTATATCCCTTACTTCAATGTTAGATATGCCCAGGTAAACATCATCAGGATGCAGTGTAACAAAATTTCTTATAGATGATTCTTCTCCCTCAGAAAATACCTTGTAATAATATTTTGTTTCTTGTTCAAGATTTTCCAGTCTTACCCTATGCTCTTTTACAGGTGCATCTTCCTCCACAACTTCATTAAGCGCAGCAGCGCTTTTTCCATATCTAACTTTACCTTTAACACTCCTATCAGTTTCCCAAACTATCTCAGCCGATGTATTTGTTAGTTTATCCACTTCGATGAAAGATATATCAACCGGAGTCTTAGATGTTTCAAAGGATATCTCACCGGATGCCTCTGAAGGATTACCTGAATTGTCTATAGTCTTAATATATAAAGAGTACTGGGTTTCATCATCAAGTTCCGTGAGCTCATAATAATTATTTGAAGTTTCACCAATTTTCTCTCCATCCAAAAATATTTTGTATTTATCACTTCCTGAAACACCGGTCCACTCCAAGCTGGCATGATTATGGCCAATATCGGCCACCTCTATATTTTCAGGAGGATTTAAAAGTGTCCAGAAATCATAATAACTTGACTCATCTAAATCATCATCCTCGCTGACAGCACCCACCCTATAAAAATACCTTTGACCGGGATCCAAATCATAAAGGTTTGCAGTATATTCCGTCGTATAACCACTTGTCTCGTGAATTTTTTTGGTGTTATCCGTGCTTTTACCATATTCAACATAACCATCGCCATCCACATCAGTCTTCCATTTTATTTCTGCAGAATCACTCCCAACTTCGGACACTTTTATGCTATCTTCATCTATGTTAATAGCAAAGGAGATGGGAAAACATAGGATTAATACGATTACCATTATGGCTGAAATCTTTTTATTCATCGTCTAAACCTCGGTGGGAAATCAACTGATTTTTCAAGCGATTCGTTGTAAAGCTCATAGATCTCATCAGGTGAAGAGGGTGGCACAGCAGATGATTCCTTGTAAACGTAGAAAACAATTTCTTCGTTATTAATCAAGTCTGAGACATCCGTAGACCAATTCAATTTAGTGCCCCCTGACAAAGAGTTTCTCCATGTTAATGTAATATCAAGCTCATATTCAAAGTTGCCCATCAAAAGATCAAATTCACTCCAATAATCTTCATTACCATCATCGGGAATAGGGTAAGCAGCTGTCTCTTCAAATCTCTTTTCTTTATTTTTTATCGAAATAATTACTTCTTCATCATCCCTTAGGTCTCTATCTTTGATTAGGCCACCATGATTCTCTATTACCCTCACCCTATAATCAAAGGGCTTTATACCATACATATCAACAGTAACTTGACTGCCATGAGCCCCCTCATCAATAGTCATATGTTCAATAGCAGTATGATATCCCTCCTTTTCTGCTACAATAAGCCCATTACTGCATTCAGGAAATCTTGCTTCAAGACCAGGCGAAGCCCCAAGATGTCTTGAGACGCCCCTAGCATCATAACCTGTAGTTCCTATATGGCAGCGAGCTTCTACGCATTGATAGGATATATCCACACCCTCTAAAATACCATCCGGATAACCATACAATGGGTCCCTTACAAAAATGTTAAGTCTATGCTGCCTTCTATCAACACTACCCTCCCTGGTAGTAATAGAGCCATTTTCTGCCAAGTCAAAATGTGTTATTTCTTCTACTTCCTGGCAGTAATCATGTTCATCATCAATATCTTCCACATCAACATCCCAGCCTTCAACGTTGCCATACCTATCAGGAATATTTTTCCTAAGCTTTACAGGGGTTGCAAACTGAAAAGTCTCACTACTATCTCTTGAGTCCACTATCCTTATAAGCACCGGAAACTCCAGGTTGTAGCGGTGTTGATATAACTGAATACAAGTTCTGATAAAATTAAAAGCTTCAAAAGTAAAGGGCTTAACAACTCCCGAGCTTGAGGGATGTACTTCAAAATCCATGTCCCAGTCAGGATTATACATAACGTCTACCTTTAAGTCCTGGTAGTTCCTGTTCGTAAAATCCACTTTATATAATTTGTCATAATATGGGATTCCTGATTCCTGATAGTCTGTATTCAGGAACTGGAGAAAATTAAGATTATGCATTATCAAGGTTTGCGTATATTCCTTTAAATCTTCCTCAAAATAAACTTCGGGAGTACAAGATAATTCCATACCACCAAAAGGAAGATAATCCGATGCAACTATCATCTCGTCAGTGTAATCTTCCAAAAAGAATTCTGTATTTTCATACTCCATTATGTCTGCCGCAATGGAATGCAATCTGCCCAGCTTATCGCTTATCTCAACATAAAATGAATCCCAGTGGAAAACCCTTTCCCTACCAAGCTCATCAACCTGCAAAGGCAGGTGAGTTTCAATAATAATTTCTGTATCCTGTATATCCACGCTTGATTCTGGCTCCCCCACTTCCACTTCATAGATATGGCTAAATTCTTCGTAGGAATCCAAACAAGTGTGCAAATAAGAATCTATATAATCTTCTAACTGCTCTTCCAGAAACAACCTTGAAGGCATATAATCTCTTTCATCGTGGAACCAGTAAGGAACCTTAAACCCAAAATCAATCAAAGAATCATCCTCTTTAAGTGAATCTGGCAAATCAATGTATCCTCCCTGCATCTTCAGCTCAAAAGCACCCTGCCACGCAACGTTTTGGATGCAGCTATCGGTATACTTAACTATGGGCTTAAATTCGTCAGGAACCTCTTCAGCAAATTCAACAGTACCAGACTGGATTAGGGCTACAAATAGAGCTATTAAAAATAGTATAACTATACCTACTATTATGAAGAGGGTTACCTGTCCTTTTTCTCCCATCTAATTTACCTCTTTTAATCCCTTTAATATAAATAAAATGTATCTTTTTACCCAGACCAAAAAAATCATAAATAAAATGGCAAAAACCGTAAACGAAAACAATGAAAGCGCAAGCCATGGTCCGTATGCCAACTGAACCGACAAAGAATTCACAAATGTGAACCATACTGAAAACAAGAATAACAATAAAATGAACACTATCAAAACGATGATGTGGGAAAAGATGAAATAATGGATTTTTTTAATACCATAATCTATAAAGTTTTTCCCAGGGGAATTTTCAATTGAAGAGTTGAAGATTGTATTCATATGAATGTACAACGGAAAAACAAAAAGTATAATCAAATATGGGAAAATCTCTTCTTTTAATAGCATATTAAAAGAGAACACTAAAATTGCCGTAAAAATGAATATTGCAGCGTTTACCAATGCAGATTTTAAAAAATAAACCTTGGTAAATTTAATTTCTTTAATAAATTTCCAGACTAAGCTCTTAAAAATTACGTATAAAGCAAAAATCGCAAAGAGTGCAAAAAAAGCCATTATTTTAAATTGATTAACAAGACTTTTGGCACCTTCTAATTCTCCGCCATGAATGTCCTGCGGACTCGAGGCCATATTAACCAGTAAAGATTCATAGTGCTGGAGCTGCTCAAACAATGGCATAAGACCAAAAAGCCCGAAAATAACCAAGAACCCAAATAAAGATGCAAAAAATAAAACTTCAAATAATGCCGCATAAAAACATCTCTTGTTGAACCTAAGACTTTCAATAATCCTGTTGAAACTAAATCCAAAAAAACCTTTTGTTTTTTTTAAAATACCATCCATTTCTTTCATAATACCCACTCTATCTTAAATTTTTCCGCATTAGCAATCATAGCTTCCAGTCTTTCCTTCAGTGTTAAAACCCGAGCCGTGAGTTAAAGTAACACAATAAGGATCCTTATCCACGCCTTCTATGGAATCAGGCATCCTGTTTTCATCAGAAGCACCCGGAATAGCTGTTTCCTCGAAAATAACACACGCCTTATTGAACCTGCAGGGCTCTTCATCACAATCAAATATCAATTCCCTGTCAGCATCGCCTGAAAAATGATAACCTACATGTTGTTGTACATGAATTTCTTCGTGCCTACGCCAACCCAATGAGCCCTCTGTTTCAATAGCCTTATCATAGGAGTTATCATGAGTGCATGAATTATAAAAATAAACAACCCACTCGTCACGCTGACTTCCAATCAATTTCAGATTAAGCGCATATCTATAATACCTGCTTGTTAATTGGCTTTTTTCACCTTCAATTATCACTGTAGGCTCAGCCAAACCCAACATTTTATCGTCAAGCTCCGAGCCGTACTGGATTTCCGGTGCCATGAGCGAATCCATAAAAGTCCCCCTGACCGGTTCACGCTTATCATCAACATATAACCTAGTACCACATAAAGTGCTGTACATCTCCATAGCAAACCTATCAAGAAATTGACTAGTCCATGAATTAAGAACATCAAGAACTGCTCCTCTGCCCATTTCCTCATACTTACCCCACAACTCCTGTCTCTCTTTATATTCTTCCTCGTTAATCTTCAAACCTAAATTATCAAGGTCTACCTCGTTTACTGCACCGGTACCTTCATCAAAAATATCTTGCAACTTACCAAATGTTTCAACATCAATATTATCTGCATCTTGAAATTCTCCATCTTCACCTTCTCTGACTTCAATACTGTCTGTTTCAAAATTTTCCCTCCCCCAGATATCTGTATCACCCTTTAATCTATAAGTTGTTTCACCTTCATCCGGAAATTCAATTTCATAAACAGGTTGGCCATCATCATCCCAAGACTTATGAAACTCATAGTTTTTTTTATCATCTCTTGATCTTAGAGTAAACCTATAATCTGTAACGTGTTCATCCTTGCCAAAAGCACTTCCATCTACAGTATCAAAACCTTCTCCACCGTAATTCCCTTTAGTTATTCCACTGTCAGAGTCGGAATCTTCCTTCTTCACATCCCTTTCTCCGTCAACATCTTCCCTCGCAAAATTTCTTAGATCATTTGGTACTTTTGCTAGTTCACTACCCGGCAGACCACTAACACAGCCATGACAAGGTCCACCAGCCAGACGAACATCGTCCTCTTCACACTCTTCTTTACAGGGGTAATCTCCTCCACTATTTCCGGGAACTAATGGAGCTGCCACTATAAAAGCCAACAAAAACAAAACTACCGGAATTAAATTTTTATTAGTCCTGATAAGGAAACACCCCTTCTGCATAATCGTCATCGAGATCATCTTTTATATCATCATAAACTTCCCCTTCATCCTTAAAGGCAACTTCAAGGTCCCTCAACGCCTCTATCTGACTCATAATATCTTCAACCTGTATAACAACACCCAACGCCTGGTAAATTACAGGAACTGAACAAATTTTTGCAAACACGCCCCCTGTTGCATCCCTACAAGCCTCAAGTAGATATTCCTCGGCCGCGTAATCTACAACATTTAAGATAGTCTCAGATATAAAATGGGCAACTCCACCTTCCACAAAAACCCAAATTTGTCCAAGAACTTCCTGACACATCTGCCTGTTTCTATAACTACTGCATTGAGAAGTTGACTCACCCTTTATTGATTGAATATTCAAACATACATTATAGTTCACATAAATCTGTCTCCATATAACAAGATTATTCTTTATACCTGTCAAGCAGGGTGGAAAACAAAGAACAGCCACGGGCAACGACCTGAATGGATTAAAAATAAGAGGCAAACCACCCAATACATTGCCAGAGTCCTCAGTTAACTCCCATTTACCACCAGCAGCCCCTACTATATCCCTATGAAAGCTACGTTTCCCCTCACCACCAATAACTTCCTTCCATTGCTTGCTACATTCAGTACAAAGGTAAAAATCACAAAAGAACCCCAAACTAATTATCTCCTTTGAAGAAACCCATATTCCGTCTCCATGTCCAGGTTGTGAATCCAACCCATCTACATCGCTCCCGTACCCAAACCAGATACTTTCAATATATGGTGCTACAGTCTCGCATAAAGCCTGATATGGAGCTTCTACAGCAGCTCCAATAAAAGGAACATTTCTAAGTACGTCTAAAATGAGACAAACACCATTTATTATACTTCTGATTGCTTGAAACCCACGGCAAATCTCCGCAAACCATTGCAAGCTATCTATCATCTCTATTATATCACCTGATTTTTCAATAAAACTTCTACTCCTGTCTATCCTGTCGAGCATTCCCTGCCCAGGTTCCTGGAAAATACCCGTCAAAAGCGGCACTTCAATCGTTGCATTAATTTCCTCCCTTGGCTCATATAGATTTCCTACACGGGAGCTGCCCTGCACAATTTCTCCATTACATTCAATATCCAACAATCCAGTAACATCCATTGCATCCGAAGTACTCACTTCTGCTGCGCCTGAGCTTCCAAATTCCCCTGAAAGCCCCATATCATCATCGTCATCTTCCGCCCCTTCGATTATTTCCAGAATCCTTTCTTTTTCTTTGTTTGGAACCCTTAAAAGAAGGAATTTAGACCTTCTATCTTCAGATATGTAGCCCTGCTCAACTATTTCATAATCAAAAGCTTCCCCTACCTCCTTACCCACAACCTTCCCTGTGCAATAATTAATGCTAAAACCATGAACATAAGGCCTCTCTGTACCCTTTGGCTTCAGAGAGATTTCGGTTCGTATCATAGTTCCATCAGGAGACATCCATAAGAAGTTTGGGTTCAATTCAGTATCAGTTTTTCCTACGGGATCCCAGAAATCAACCTCTGAAAGCTCGTCCACATCAGCAACATATATACTGCCAGCGTCCTTTTCATGAACAGAATTCCCTGCATCATCAGTTACATTTATGTCCAGCTCGATCCATTCACCAACTCTTAAGTTATCCTTCCCATACTCCCAGGTACACAGGTAAATTGAGTCATCTTCTTCTGTACAACTATCAGCCGAAGTCCAAT
>CAZBGG010000035.1:0-8908 GCA_964491305.1 uncultured Methanosarcinales archaeon | reverse complement strand
GCGAGCATCATCTTATAAGTCCATAACGAAGATTTCTTCTCAAAAGCCTTATCAATTTGTCTATTATTTATCTGAGTCCATTTCTTAAGGCTTTTTCTGGAGATTTCAAGGATGGTTTCAACTGTAGAATTCTTACTAATATAATTCTCTACTTTATCCAGGTTATCTCCTGTAATACTTTCAGGTGAGAAGAGGTAAAGTTTATACATTCCATCTTCCTCTGGCTGAATACCTCTTATTGAAAATCTAACTTTTTTATCTTTCAATTCTCTGGGAAGTTCTAAAAAAATAGACTCATACTTTACTACACCCTCATCTTTCCACCATTTGCTCGCCCTTAAATATAATATATTACCATCTTCGATAACAGATTCAATAGGATAATCTTTTTCTTTCAATGGATTGATTCCGAAATCTTTTATATATCTAATGTTATCATCCAGCATGTTAGGGGTAACATTTGAAGTATTATGCAAAAAATTTTTTTTCTTCTTTTTCTCCTAAAGGAATTGTTTCTTTCATAATAAGGTTATTATCAAGAAATTTGTTGATTGCTTTATTTATACTTTCCTCAGTTACATCAACATGCTTTTTTATTGGTCTTATATAGTTATTGAAAATCTCGCAGAGATTTTGAAGGGGTTTAATACCCCGTCCCAAACTCACTAGCGTTCGTAGCTTAGGATAAATCCTAAGTTTAGGGCGAGATTTTCAATTCCAAAAATTTTTGGTTTTAATAAATAAATTGCAAGCCCTTTAATACCCTATCCCTTAGGTTGGGGAAGGGCTTACAACTAATAAACCCAAAATTTTTGTTATTTAACCTCGTTTATAGTTTCAAAAAGGCCTTTGAGACCTTTTTCAATATTAGGGCTGATTTTTGAGTGGGTATAAGGGTTTATGATCCATTTCTCGTTTTCTTTGGGATTAACAAACATTATTCTGAATTTGCTATAAGCTGAAAGCTTTTCCCATACTCCTATTATAGACCTCAGGTTTTTTTTGTTATTTAGTGTTACTAAGGTTACTTCTTCGCTTGCATTAAGCTCTTCCAACAGACCGTCAACTCCATTGACTAAAGGCATTATAATTACTTTCGTTGTTTTATTTTTATATTCAATAAAGATTTTATCTTTTGATTCTTTGATATTTATGATGGTTTTTTCTACTATATCCCTGTGTCTTATATAGTTTAAAAACCATTCTTTTGTTTCGGCAATTTTGTCCATCTCTTGTAATCTATTATAAGTTTTTTTAAGTTTTTTCATATAACCCTTTCATCATCTGGAAGAATCCACAGCGGTTTGGTTGATATACTGAAAAATAGCTCTTTGGAACTCTTAGAATTAAATCTTGAGTTGTGTCTAAGGGGTGAAAAAATTTCCATACTCAACAATACGTACATAAAATAGGAAAATTTATATATGAGAATAAATAGAAGATTCTGAGGTTGAATACTTTTTATGTTATTACATTTAATAAAGAGGTGTGTTTCAAATGAGAAAGAAGAAAAGAGGTCAGGCGGCCCTTGAATTTTTGATGACTTATGGTTGGGCTTTTCTTGTTATTATGATAATGGTTGGTGCTTTGGCTTATTTTGGAGTATTAGATCCTACTAGATTTTTACCGGATAGGTGTAGTTTTGGTACACCTCTTCTATGCCAGGACGATAGATATACTATAAGGTCGGCTGATGATGGTACTATAATTGCGGGTCTTATAAATCAGCACAATACCAGGATAGAAGTGTACGAAGCTTCGCTGAGCTCGGATCAACCAGTGGTCGATACGGATGACTGCGATATCTGTTTCTCTGACGGATTTAGCTGTACAGGAGGGGAAGATTTGAAAGTTGTTGCTGATGATTCAGTTTCCTGGGGTCAGGGTGAATCAAAGCAGTTGGTTGTTGATTGTACAGATGGTGAAGATTTGCCCGATGGCAGCAAGTATAGGTTTGATATCACTATGAGATACTATGGTGCTGGCTCTTCAGAGGAGTTTTCAAGGCGAGTAACTGGAGAAATATATTCTGAAGTGCAGGAGGTCTAGTGGACCTGAGATATTTATTTATTTTTATTTCATTTTGTCCAATGTGATTGTTTGCAATTCTTAGTGGTTGTTCATCTGTTTTAGGTTTTTTATGAAATTTTTATCTACCAAAGCGTCTTTTCCTGCTAGAATAAGATTCAAGAATCTTTGTGAAATCTTCTTTTTCAAACTCTGGCCACATTTTTTCAACATAAAACCACTCGGAGTAGGCTGATTGAAAAGACAGGAAGTTACTTGACCTCTTCTCTCCACCTGTTCTTATTATGATTTCTGGTTCATCTTTCATATATAGTTTTTCAGAAAAGGTTTTTTTATTGATATCTTCCGGGGAAATTTCTTTATTTTTGACCATTTCAGCTATTCCTTTTGCTGCATCGACTATTTCTTCTTGTCCGCCGTAGGCCATTGCGAAATTTATGGTATATTTTTTGTTTTCTCTTGTAATTTCCATTATATCCTTTATTTCTTTTTGCAATTCTTCGGGAAATAGCCATGTTCTTCCGATTACATTAATCCTTACGCCTTCTTTTGCAAGATTTTCGTTTTTCTTTAATTCATTGAAATTCTTTGTAAAAATATTCATTAGATGATCAAATTCTTCCTTTGGCCTGTTAAAGTTCTGGTATGAGAAAGAGTATAATGTTAAGCTTTTGATGCCAAAATCCCTGGACCACTCTAGAACTTTTTTTACTTTTTCTGCTCCCCACTCATGACCTTTCCAGGGTTCCATCATAAGTCGCTCTGAAAACCTTCTGTTTCCATCCATTATGATGCCCACGTGCTTTGGAACTTCTTCTATCACCATTAGTTTGCACCGGTTTATTGATAAAGGAAATATTTTCCGGTTATTTATAAAACTTATGGCGAAATGTGTTTAATCATATCAACCATGCGGTTGCTGTATCCCCATTCGTTATCATACCATGAAATTATTTTAACTGTTTTCCCTTCCATGACTCTTATCATTTTGCCGTCGACAATGCTTGAATTAGGGTTTTGAAGTATGTCTGTAGAAACAAGTGGCTCTGTTGAATATTCAATGACACCCTTAAGATGGTTTTCAGAAACACTTCTAAAAATCTGATTTAATTCTTCTTCATTGGTGTCCCTCTTTAATATACAGAAAAAATCAACAATACTTCCGTCTGCAACGGGAACCCTGAGAGCCATCCCGTCTAATTTTCCCTTTAATTCAGGTATAACCTCGGCAACAGCTCTTGCCGCACCTGTTGTTGTAGGTATAATGTTTAATGCAGCACTTCTTGCCCTCCTTAAATCCTTATGGGGTGAATCTACAATTCTTTGGTCTGCAGTATATGCGTGGGTTGTTGTCATGAGTCCATGTTCAACTCCAAAATTATCGTTTAAGACTTTAACTATTGGTGCGAGGCAATTGGTAGTACAGGAAGCATTCGAGACTATATGGTGTTTTTCTGGTTCATATTCGTGCTCATTAACACCTTTTACTAATGTTATATCAGAGTTTTTACCTGGAGCAGAAATCAAAACTTTTTTTGCGCCTGCGTCTATATGTTTTTTGGCTCCTTCCCTCTCACAGAAGAGTCCTGTGCTCTCTACGACCACATCAATCCCCAACTCCTTGTGAGGTAGATTTTCTGGGTCTTTTTCACCAAATAATTTAATCTCTTTGCCATTGACTATCAATGATTTCTCGGTGTACTCAACTTCTGCCGGAAGTTTCCCATGAACTGAATCATGCTTCAACAAGTGCGCAAGAGTTTTGGAATCGGTCAGGTCATTTATTCCTACCCATTCTATTTCTTGATGATTCAATCCCGCTCTGAATATGTGTCTTCCAATTCTACCAAAACCATTAATAAAAACTTTGACCATAAAAATCACCCCTTCAAAAAAGAAAAAAGAAAAACCCTCTTTTTCCCGACAATTGAGTGTTGCTATTAGATTTATAAAAATTTGTTACCACAGTTCGATGAAATTATTAAATGAATCCTGGGAAATCAATGTTTTCGTTTCAGTGGTGTTCAAGAAAAATTTCATAAATATCTTTAGGGTTTTTGGATTTTGCTATCATCTCCCTTTTTTTTGGGCCTATGCCTGCCCTTTTTCCGTACCACATTGCGTGTGCTTTTAATTCAGTAAATGACTTATTTTTGTCCAGTTTTTCGTAATTTGTCATAAATTCTTTAAAAATTTCTCTGGCAGGGGGAACCTCTGGATTAATCCCCTCTAATTTTCTTAAACACCTCATAAAAAAGGCGGGGTCGCCCTTAGTTCTTCTGCCAATCATTGCCAGGTCACATCCTGTTTCATTAAGGATTTTCATGGCTTTTTGTGTGTTCTTTATGTCTCCATTACCTATTACAGGTATTGATAATTTATTTTTTATTTGTTTGATAATTTGCCAGTTTGCTTTTCCTCCGTATTTTTGTTTTACAGTTCTACCGTGGACAGCCAAGGCTTTTATTCCACATTTTTCAAGCAACATTGAAGTTTCAACACCGTTTATGTTTTGTGAATCCCAACCAATCCTTATTTTCGCGGTTACGGGCTTATTTATTGTTTTAACGACTTTTTTTACAATCTCTCCTGCTAAAACATTTTCTTTTGTTAAGTATCCACCACACATTGCTTTTAGCATTCCTTCGTCACAGCAACCAAAGTTTATATCAACGATGTCTGCAATTTCTTCAACGGCTTTAGCAGCTTCAGCCATCTTTTCAGGGGAGTTTCCTACTATTTGTATAGCTACAGGTCTTTCAAGTTCCTGGATATTTATAAAATCATAAACTGCTTTCTTGCCTTCTTTTTGTAGCTTATATAGAATGAATTCACAATGATACATCTGGGTGTATACTAAAGATGCACCGTATTGTTTGCATAGTAGCCTGTGGCTTGCACAATTGACTCCTGCCATCGGTGCAAGTACAAAAGGGTTTCTTAAGGAGATTCCATCGATTTTTAAAGACATAGGGAAAGCATTCTAGTTTTTATTTAATAATTTAACTGAACAGGTATTGTGCGGAGCTAAAAAGAAAAAAATAATTTTTGAGTTATTTTGGGTTGACTCCCAGTTGTTTTTCTTTCTCAGCGACTTTGAATGTTGTTGGAACGACTGTGTCTGGGTTCAGTGACATTGATTGTATCCCGCACTCTACAAGGAACTCTGCAAATTCCGGGAAGTCACTGGGTGCCTGCCCGCAGAAGCCAATGTATTTGCCCTTTTCATTGCACTTTTCAATGACTTCTCTAACCAGTTTCTTCACTGCATTGTTCCTCTCATCATAGATATGGCTTATTAACTCCGAATCCCTGTCTAGTCCCAGGGTTAACTGGGTAAGGTCATTACTTCCAATTGAAAACCCATCAAATATTTCCAAGAACTCATCAGCCAGAATGACATTCGCAGGAATCTCGCACATGCCAATAACTTCCAGATGGTCCTCCCCTTGCTTGAGGCCGTGTATCTCCATTTCATGTATTACTTTTTTAGCTTCTTCAACAGTCCTGCAGAATGGTACCATAACCTTTATGTTATTTAGGCCCATATCGTTTCTTGCCTTCTTTAGGGCCTGACATTCCATTCCAAAGGCATACTTGTAGTTGTCATCGTAGTATCTTGAAGCTCCTCTCCATCCAATCATAGGGTTTTCTTCTTTTGGCTCGTATAATTCCCCTCCGATTAAATTAGCATATTCGTTTGACTTAAAATCGCTCATTCTGACTATAACAGGTTTTGGATAAAAGGCAGAGGCTATTCTAGCAACACCTTCTGCTAGCTTGTCAACAAAAAACTGCTTTTTATCATTATAACCGTATGTTATTTTTTCAATGGTCTCTCTAAGCTTTTTATCTGTTATTTCATCGAAGTTTAGCAGTGCTTTTGGATGAATCTTTATGTAGCTATTTATAATGAATTCTTCCCTTGCTAATCCTACACCAGAGTTTGGAATCGAGCAATTGGCGAAGGCCTGGTCTGGACTGCCCACGTTCATTGTTATCTTGGTCCGGGTGTCTGGAATTTCTCCAAGATCAATTTCTTCAATTTCATAGGTTAGTTTTCCCTCGTAGACATAACCCTCATCCCCTTGGGAACAGTCAACCGTGACCTCTTCTCCCGTTTCTAATTTCTCAGTTGCATTTAATGTTCCAACTATACAGGGTATTCCCATTTCTCTTGATATAATGGCCGCATGACATGTCCTGCCTCCTCTATTAGTTACTATGGCTGAAGCAATCTTCATAATTGGCTCCCAGTCCGGGTCTGTCATGTCAGTAACCAGAACTTCACCTTCCTTGAATTTATGTATGTCATGAACGTCCTTAATAACATTACAGTCCCCATGACCTATTCTGTTTCCTACCGAATGTCCTACAACCAGGGTTTCTCCTTTTTCTTTCATCACATATTTTTCAAGTTTACTCATATCCTTTAATGAATGTACCGTTTCAGGTCTGGCCTGTACGATAAATAGCTCCCCGCTTTCTCCGTCTTTTGCCCATTCCATATCCATCGGTTTATGATATCCTGCTAGATTAGAGTAATGGTCTTCGATAGTAACTGCCCATTGCGATAGTTTTATTATCTCATCATCTTCTAGTATAAACTTCTGCCTGTCTTCAGGGCTTACACTCACGTTTTTTACGGGATTCTTGGTGCTATTCGTATAAACCATCTTAATTTTCTTGTCCCCTACCTGTCTTGATATTATGGGTTTTTTACCCTCTCTTAAGGTGGGTTTAAAAACATAGAATTCGTCTGGATTAACGGCACCCTGTACAACATTTTCTCCTAGGCCATACGCTCCTGTCAAGTAGACTAGGTCCTTAAATCCTGATTCCGTATCAATTGAGAACATAACTCCAGAACAGGCCTTATCACTCCTGACCATCTTCTGGACGCCAATAGAAAGTCCTATTGAGAAATGGTCAAAATTTTTATCAATCCTATATGATATGGCCCTATCGGTAAAAAGAGATGCAAAACACTTTTTGCTTGCTTCTATAAGCTCGTTTTCTCCCCTTATATTGAGGAATGTTTCCTGTTGTCCTGCAAAGCTTGCATCAGGGAGGTCTTCAGCTGTAGCTGAGCTCCTAACTGCCACGTCTACCTCATCTCCATATTGATTGCATAGATTGCGATAGGCCTCGATTATGGAATCCCTTAACTCAGGCGGAAATTCACAACTCTTAATTAGTTTTCTTACTTTTCCTCCCCTATAGTGGAGGTCTCTTACATCCCTTTTATCCATGCCTTCAAGAATGCTTCTTATTTCATCTTTTATCCCGGCGTTCTCGATTAGGTGATAATAGGCCCTGGAAGTTATGGCGAATCCGTTTGGGATATTAACTCCTTTATTTGCCAGCCCAACGTACATCTCACCCAGGGAGGCATTCTTGCCCCCTACTAATTCAACATCACCCATATTTAATTGATCAAACCATAAGATAAAAGCATTGTTTTTTTCCATACTACATCCCTCTTTTATAAAAGTCTTCGTTTTACTAATATTTGTCCATATTTAAAAGTTTATTATCATTTTAGAATGAGAAATTATACCCTGACCATCATCCTTTTTGTTGTGGGGTTTATTTGCCATTTTTTTCTTCTTCCTTTTTTTCCAGCAAAAACTATCCCCTTCTTTTTCTTAAGCGATGATATGTGCTTGTTTGTGGTGCTTTCAGATATCTTGAATTTACGGGATATTTCAGAAATTGTGCTAGGTTTTTTGTCAATGAATGCTAAGATTTCAGCTTCCATTTTAGAAAATTTTTTCATAAGTTTTTTTGCGTCATTTTTTATTTCAATGCTTTCGTTCTCTATAAAACCTTCGACTTGAACCTTATCGAGTCCAAGTATTTCTTTTGCCCCATAAAAAGAAATCTCGTACCTTGGGCTGAAGAGGGGATTTCTTTCTCCAAATTTATGGTAATGGAATTCAAAAAGCTCATCTATGTATTCAAGCATTCTTCTTGGATTGTTACCTGAACATCTTATTATGAATGAAATTGCATCATCACTTATTTTATCAAGAAGATTTGTTTTTTTTCCAGGGATTTTCAACCTATTTTCAAGGATTTCTTTCATCTCATCCTCATCTAGTGGTTTGAGAGTGATGATTCTTGAACCTAGTCTTTCTTTGAACGAGCTAGTCACGTTTTTGAGGTGGGTGCTTATCTGTGCAACTATAATAGATTTTATTTTTCGTCTTACTGGATTTTCCCAACCTGCCCTTGCTTGTAAGACTATTTCTGGAGATGTTGCCTGGAATTCATCTATTATTAAAACCGGCTTTTTTCTGGGTGTTTTCCTTAGTGTAAGCCTGTCAAAGAATCCTCTCTTATTTTTTAATTCTTCTTCAATATTGAAGTTTTCAGGGAGTTCCTGTGCATCAAGGTAAATGAATCTGTGTTTTGGTAGTTGTTTTTGTATTCTCATCAGTAATGAGCTTTTTCCCGAGCCGGTGAGGCCATTTAGGAAACAGATTTCTTCTTTTTCGATGTGGTTGACCAGTCTCTTCTCTTCTTTTTCTAGGCCTACAAGTTCAGGATTTGGCCTAACATCCAAAGGGTTTGTCTTGAAACCAAATTCAGAATACCAAGGCATAAGTTTGACTTAATGCTTTTGCTATATAAATTTATCGCTTAATTATTTTTTCTGTTGATTATGTAAATTATTTTGTTCTTTGTTTTCATACTATATTTTTGTTATTTCATCTACGTATCTCTTGATGATGAGTTTTATAAGTTAGAAATAAAATTTTTTGCATAGGATATTTCCTTTTAATTATAGCAATATTTATAAAACAATTGCTTATCCAGAATTTGATAGTTTGCTTTGGGCCCGTAGCTTAGCCTGGTTGGAGCGCCGGTCTTATAT
>CAZBGG010000034.1:0-9174 GCA_964491305.1 uncultured Methanosarcinales archaeon | reverse complement strand
ATACTCTCCAATTTGTTGAGGCTCACTTGTATCATTAAGTGAGAAATTATGTCCCTCGCCCATCAGGGGTGTAACATTCCAGATTATGTCTTCTCTGATATCTTTTCTTATCTCCACAAATCTTTCTCCATAATTCTCGCTTTTAATTGATATGTTGGTCCAGTAGCTCCCCGGCCTTTCATATTCAGGGGAATCGAAAGTAAGATTTACCGATTTATTCTCCCCTTCATATATAGCATCAAAATATGTGCGGTTCAATGAAAGCCAGTCACCATCCCAGTCAAGCGTTATATTATGAACTTTCACATTCCCTGTATTTTTTATTTCCAAGGTGGCAGAATCAGTAGTATTGTGGTCCATCTCCATTGTTATAATTGAAGGTATAACAAGCTCTGGATTTACAAAAATAGTAACATTCAGCAAATCATGAACTATTCTATCCTCTCCAAAAGTTTCCGACTCACCGGTAATATTTATGCTATAGTTATATACTGCTTCAGAATAATCATCAAGCTCTAAGGTAAAATTAACCCTGCCCAGCCTGTTGAAACCAATCCTTGTAAAGCCGCTGCCTGTCCAGCTACCATCATAAGGCATATAAGGTATTTCAGAATAGCTGATAATGGAAGAATCAGGATTTTCTATTTCAACGTTTTCAAGAGCTTCCGTACCCGTATTCATAACATCAAAATGCTCCCACTGGACTGAAGATAAACTTTCATTAAAAACAAAAACATTAGGAGTCACGTTTAAATCAGGAGACCCAGGGATTCCAAAGGTTGTCCTGCCACCAACTTCAAGGATCGAGCCATTATTATTCTCATATTCCCCTATCCAATTAACCCTGCCGGAATCACCTGTACGAAGACCCCTATCCAGGGTAACACTAAATTCTTGATAGCAATTCTCTCCAAGACCCAAATCACTACAATTATTATATATAGTACTCACGTCCTCTATTATCGAGCCCTGCCATGAGCCAGGGTCATCCAATACCCTTATATTTTCCACTTGGGCCCTTTCTGAATTTATGAAAGTGACATTATAATTAAAAGTGTATTCGTCCCCTTCATAACCCTCGACTAAATAATCCTCATCATAACTCAATGTAGCGTTGCTGACAGGGGCCTCTATGAAGCCAGTATATGAGGAATCATTCGAAGGCCACATGTATTGCTCAAGATTTTCAACTTCCAATACTTCACTATAATTCCCTGGCTCCAGGTCTTCAGGCACTTTAAAGTTAAGGGTGCAATGATGAGTATCAAAACACATTTTCTTAACCCCTCCTACAGTTATATTATGATTTCCTGGAACAGGGGTTCCATCATCAGCCCTATAGTAATAAGAGTCCACAATGTAGTTTGTATTTTCATCGTACGTAATTTGTGTATCATAATTAATAAACGTTGGGGCATAAACATCAAACTGATCAACACCTTCGCCATAAAGATTGTTATCAGTTGTCCCGTTTATAATGAAATCAATAGTACCAATTGAAGGCAAATCAGATTCAAAAGAGAAGAAACCATCCTCAACGTTAATATCGCCAAAATACTGGTCCAGCGCGAACAGGGAAAGTGTGGTATCTATGGGATGCTCACCGGTTGAGTTAATTAGATTAACAGTACCGTTCATGCTAAGGTTTTTATGGACAAATTGAGTTTTATTGAAATTCGGAGTAATATTAAGATATTCAACAGAGATAAACCTTGTGACATCTTCAGAATAATCATAACCATCCGTAAGATTTGCAAAGAACTGGGTTTCATAAAGACCTATTTCATTATTATCATGGTAAGTACCACTAAAAGTACCCCCTTCAGGATTACCCTCCAGCTCAACCCTGTCATAAACTGAATAATTGAATTCAATCATTGGTTTCTCAGAAGTTTCACTAGAAAAGAAATTTGATACATTTCCAAGGGAATCAGCAACAAGCGCAAAGCCTTGGTAATCATCCTCAATAAAAGAGCGGAGGATATCTGTTATCTCAACAGAAAAATAACTATATGTGCTTTCCGAATCATAAAAGAATTCTGAAATTGGTAAACCATAAGAAGCCTTGTCATTCCATGTCATTGAGTCCTCATCCCAATCATCTGTTATAGGATGTATACTGATTTTATTGCTTTGTGATGGATCAATGGAGAAAAGCTTAAGCTCAGCGCCTTCTATGTTTATGTTATCGGGGAAAGAATCAAAATCAAAGTCAATAAATGCTATTCTCTCATCGCCATCATCACCTACCCTAAGAAAATCATCATCACCATAATTTACAGTAGGGTCTGCCTCACTTACATAAGTGTCCCTCGAAGGATTTACTAATCCTGTTGAATAATTCTTGGTTATCTCAGCCCATGCATTATCTATCAGGCTGCCTCCTAATAATGAGTTGGGTATATCAACAGTAATCTCTGTAGAGGTGTTAATAATAGTGTGCCTATTTCCACTGTAAGGAGAAATAGCCATTGCATTCCTTAGAGGAATCTGTATATACAATACTTCGGAGCTTTCCTGAATTACATATTCCGGAGTAAATATCTCCATCTCAACCAGATTATGGCTGGGATAATCAGAAGACATAGGGAAGTTTATGTTACCGTCAGCATCAGTGTTTAGTGATTGAATTGAAGAGATATCCTTATAAACATTCGGAAGGAACATATTATGTACCTCGTCTTCAGAAAGTGCCCGGTTATATATCCTTAACTCATCCATAACCCCTGTAAATTGTTCTCCACTGGAGCCTCCCCTCCCAACCAAAGTGTTGTACTGCTCGTATTGTCCGGTTTGCTCGTTTGAGCCTTCACAATCAATTGTCCTATGCGTGTCTTTGCTCTCAAGTTTAACACCATTAAGATAAAATGTTACGCTATCTTCACTTTCAAAAACAACACCTACATGAGAGAACTTATCAGCAGGTATCTGCTGGCCGGAGCGGAAGTCCCTTAAATCAACATCATCATAAAAATCAAATCTCAGCGCACCATCGTGGATATAAAAATCATACTGGGATTCATAATGAGTATCTTCCATATTATTTTTACTTATAATGTAAGCCTCATCAAAAGATTCATTCGGCTTTACCCAGGCAAATATCGACAGGCTCTGGTCACATAGGTCCAGCGAAGGGTCGTTCCCCAGATTCATTAAACTATCCTTTGTGAAATTAAACCCGCCGGCATGGTAACCCTCACTATAATCTATATAAGAATAAGTAGCATCGTTACCATAACCTGAAAAATCCGCTCCCCTTGGACCATACAAGTCCTGCTCATCAAAATGATAATAACCCACAAGACCACTGCCACCCATATCATGTATAGGCATGTCAGCTTCAGGGTTGTTGTAGTACATATAAATGCTCTCGAATTCTGAAAGAGAGCTACTGAGCCAGAACATAGTATTTCCCGTGTTGCAGGTATCGGGAACCATCGTAAAGGGAATTACATTATTTGAATTATCTACGAACCTAACATCACTACAATCAACGTTCATAAGACCTTCATCTATGAAATCCTCCGTGGAAATATTCAACAAAAAGACACTATCGCCTTCTTTTGCCCTTATGTCAATCCTTTTTCCATCGTCCCAGTTCTCGTCCCACCAGTTAACATAATCTATATGTTCCCCTCTTATACTTAAATCAACGGGGAAGCCTCCCAAAGGAGTCCCATCATAATCTGCTACGGATGATGTGAGATTGATATCCCTGCCGGCATCTGCAGGGTTCTGGGTAAAATTCACCGGCAAGGAAGCCGAAGCATCAACCGAGAACTCATATGGACCCTTGAAAGTCCTGAGATAATTGTTACCGGCATCAAAGCATTCTATGCTAAAATCATAAATTCCGTCCGGCAAAAGAACATTGAAAACGTTTTCTCCTTCTTCATTTATTGTCGGGTCAAATTTGTCATAAAACTTATTATATTCATTTTCTGTTATTGAATAGTCCGTTTTTTTCCTCTCACCATCTATATATATACTACAGTTAGAGATAGGAGATATATCATCTGAAACATTATACCTGAATTCAACATTGTTCGTATAATCTATCATATCTCCTTCTAAAGGATACTGAACATCCACATTTGGCGGAACAGTGTCATTATATATCCTGATTTGGTCCCCCATCTCCTTTGAATGATGGGCTCTGTTTAAGCCATAACAATATATCTTATAAGCGACGCTTTTGTCATGGTTAAATTGCTTTGTGTGGTTGTATATACCTTCCGAGGAGTCATAAGTCATATTAACTGGCTGGGAGAATGACCCTGTGCTGTTATCCCTATATTGACAATATATATCCGATGCATTCAGAGGATCGCCAGTACTATTTGTATATTCTGCGTAAAAGTGCATGTCCTCATGGATATATCTTTGGGGACGCTCTGTTGTGTCCCATATACTCATATTAGTAACTCCCACGGCCCTCAAAGAATTTGCACCGGTTCCATTAAATCTTATGGTTTCGTCCTCAAAATCAAAAACATGACACTTCTCCGGAGGACAAATATTTTCAAAAAGACCATCATGATTAATATCTTCAAATATTTTATAGTCCTTCTCAGTCAAATTATAAATAGTAAAATCAGAACTAACATTCAATCCGGGGGATAAATCTGAGTTCATTATAAACGTATATTTATATATATCAAGACTATCTTTCATAGGGGAGCTAAAAGAAATCGGCTCATTAAAATGGACTTTGCCATACTTTGGATTTTCATAAGAAAGCCCCATATTACTTACAGTATAAGAAGGGTCATTTTCGAGGAAATTTGGGACCTTTAAATGTATAGACGAATCAGTAAATATAATCCTTGAATTATCAATAGCCAAGGTATCAGTTATGGTTAAGTTAATCCACTCGTCAAGTGAATCAGGGAATCTAATTCTTGTATTAGCTCCAAAAGTTAAATTATCAAAAAACAACTCTTCGCCATAAACTGGAGTAACTGTTGAAGATGTTACCCCTTCGCTGCTAATCATCAAATTACCATAAGTTTGGCTTTCTTCTTTTGTATAAACTGTTCCAGCACCACTACTTCCATAAGCCCCTGACGCGCTCTTAGCCCTGAAATCCCCAGTATAACCAGAAGAGCCAGAGTAAACAGCTATCCTGCCACCTGCACCAGGCGCCGCATTACGAGTGGATGAGCTGCCTGAGCCACCGGTGCCTCCGCTTGCATCAATCACTCCATTCCCATCGAAAAAACTGGTATTTATAAAAACAGAGCCACCCGAGCCACCCCCTCCTCCTGTATCACCGCTTGAGCCATCTCCACCAACAGCTGAAATAAGGCCATTCATCTCTAAGGTTTCCTGTATATTAAGAATGATGCTTCCTCCACCTGAGCCTCCAGAAACCGTCCCGGCACCGCCGCCTGAGCCAGGGTCAAGGGGTCTTAAGAAATCTCCATAAACACTACCCCCTGAAGAGTCGCTTCCATCCGCGCCAGGTGCAGCATGGCCCGCACCGCTTGCTCCACTGGTGCTTCCTGAACCTGCCCCCGGACCAAAACCATCCTGGCCATCTGAAACACCACCTGAATATCCCTTACCTGAAGCATCCAAAACCGAGCCAGAGCGCATATCAAGATTCCTAAGCGTTAAATTCATTTTTTGGTCGGGAGAGTCATAGTTACCAGGCTGTATAATTGCCCCATTTTCATAAACTGTCATACTTACATTTGGCAAGTAAGTTTCACCTAAAATAATAGTTGTATCAACGCCCATCTCCTGCTCCTCAAGAATTTGCAGATAACCATAGTTTTCTAAAGTTTCATCATGTTGCCAGGTTATCGGCGGAGGGTAAAAGAGTTTAAGGTTTGAACCTTCTACATTTCTTATATTAACAGGCCTATCATATTCAATTTCTGTTTCTATATCAGTATCACCCATATTAACAACAGAAGGCGGACTGGTCTCACCGTTATTTTCAATTCTAAGCATCCCTAATTCTGAGCCATAGGTTATATAGAAAATATTACCCGCCGCACCATACTCATTACCATCACCGCCTGAAGCATAAAGAAGGCCCCGGTCATAACCCCCTATTAAATCATAACTTAAGGAGATCCTGCCGCCTGAGCCACCCCCTCCCCCATTATAACCTTGGCCTCCTTCAACACTAATCATTCTATCCCCTTCAATTTCGGGGGCATCTATCCAGACAGTGCCACCAGCACCGCCCCCTGGATTTCCACAGGTGTCAGCGTCTTCACCATCAGCAATAATATTACCAAAAATAGATACTTTATTGCTTGCATTGATAATCGCTGCTCCACCACCAGCACCACCAGGACATGAAGACGAGCCTGCACCGCCCGAGCCTAAACTAATGGGGTTAATTGTATGACCATATCCTTGACCCCCTTCAGCGCAATTATCAACCCCCAAACCACCATCTCCACCATGAGCTCCGCCACCACCTACATCACCGTTGCAGAGAGTACCTGCACCCGGACCACTTCCAGATTGGTAACCTTTCCCGGTAAGGTCAATTGAGCCACCATTGTCAATCTGGAGATTCTCCAAAGTAAGGTTTAGTAGATTTTCTTTGGAATCAGAATTAGGAGGATGTGTTAACACACCACCATCTTCTATGATTATAGAAGCATTCTTAAAGTCGCTTTTCCCACCAAGAGAAAGTTTATCTTGTACAATTAATTCGTCAAAGTATCCAACCACATCACCATGACTTATGAAAGAAATCGAATGGTCAAAAACAACATCTGCATCAGTTAATTCAACATTACCATAATTGATGAACTCACAACCATCACAAACAAAGGAATTTTCAGAGTCCATGTGCGAGTCTAAAAGATAAAAATCCATGGTCCCATGGTTGACAAAAGTTCCCGAGCTTGTGATATTGTAGTTATCTGATAGATCCACAATACCCTCATCTGAAACAAATTTTCCTTCTAAACCTATATCTATGAGAGAAAGCAGTGGAGTGTCCAAAGAGCCATATTGTGCTTTAAATTCGCCCTCTATATCAAATTCCTCAAGATTTTCCGCAACAAAGCTTCCCCTTACATCCCATAAAGAACCATGATGAACAGCCAACACACTCCCTTTTGTCATTTCCAACACAGAATCTTCATCCACATCAACCTCACCATCACCCGAAATTTCTTCGCTTGATAAGGTTGAACTTATCAAATCGATGTTACCATTATTGAAGATATCATTACCCGTTAAAGCTGAACCACCTTCCAAAATAATACTCCCTTCATTTGTAATCTCGTCGGCTGATATAGTGGATGAAACAATTTTCAACTCTGCTCCCGATTCAACGTTAATGCAGGAATAGTCTTCGGTAGAATCAACAACTTCAACCCCTTTTGAAACCTCTAAACAATAATCCTCATCAACGTACTCAAAGTCTAGAACAAGCATTGGACCATCTTCGGTTTCAGAGCTGGCAAAAAAAATACTCCCCCACATATCACCTAACCTTAGGGTATTATAATTTCTTACATTTTCATAAGAATCAATATCTGTAATCGTATTAAAGACGAAAGAAAAATAATCCTCATTCCGGTCTCCTGTCAACGCATCAGTCACATCCCAGGAAACCAATTCACCTTCATAGTTAACATTCTGAGAGTCAACAACACCTCCCCTATTATCAAACATACTTTGAAAAGTTGAAATGGCGCTCCCTTCAGTCCAACCTTGATTTTGAATATAAGAAACATCTATAATTTCATCTTCATCACCATCATCAAGACGAGTGTTTTTTAGATAAACCTCAGCACTATTAACACTGATAGGAGTATCCAAAGCTTCAAGAGCAAATTTAACAAACGCAAAATCTCGGTAGTGCGTAGTAGTACCCTTACAATCAGTACTACTACGATGCAAATGCACATCCTCTGTTGCCATAATATTGAAAGTGGGGTCGAGTGCCACGGGATACAGTGTAAAAGGGGAAGCAAGCCATCCATAATCAACCTCATAAAGAATGTAAGTGTTTCCATTCTCTTCAATGAATTTTGAATCAACATCCTTTTTCCTTCCACCTGAATCAACAATGAACGGATGCTCTAAATTGAAAGCAAACTCCCCGTCCTTGTAAAAGCTGTTCCCTTGCCTTTCAAACCCTTCATGCTCAAAAAGAGACTTAATTACAAAATTCCCTTTTGTTTCATTCCAACTTTTATTTATTCCAAATTCAGGCTTTGAAAAAAACACAAAAGACTCCTTAAGTTTTTGATTATCGGGGGTGAACTTAAGGGATATATCAGTGAATACTTCCGGAACAAAAACACTCCTTCCTGCCCCTTGTAAGAAGGTAAGCTCTCCCTCCTCTCCTGTTACTTTTTCATCCCCTCTAGCATAATAAGTTTCAACAGGCTTATATCCAATACTACCTCCACCAATCTCAATATCAATTAATTCATCCATGGAGATTTCAATACCCAAATGCTCCATGCTAAACCTATCACTCCCCCTAAAATCTATATTTTTTACATAATCACCTATATCATGCATTTCCCCTTTTTTTTCGAAATATTTTGGCTGTGAATAAAATACAGCAGTATAACTGCCATCCTCGTTCCTGTAGCGCTCAGAAAACCTGCTTTTATTGACAAGCTCTCCTTCAAGCCTCAACTCCTCAACCCTTCCGACTTCATCACTTACATCTTCCTTTATATCTCCACTCTCGTCTTCTTCTGAAAGAGATGACGCATCAACAACCTCAAACTCCTCACCCTTTCTTTCAGCCTTCCCTGTGTATATAAAGTTAGAAACATCTTTACTCTCCTTTGTCAAAAAATCTTCTACATAAAAATACCTTTTTTCGTTACCCTTATCAAAAATATCAAAAAAATCATTGAATACACCCTTAAAAAAAACCCCCTCTTCAAATCCATCATAGACTACTTTCTCGATTCCATCAGCGCTCGTTAAAAATTTTTGCCAAAGAGCAAAATTGTAAGAACTCCACATTTCCCTTGGAGAGCTAATATTAATCGGAGTAGCATACGGTTTAAGTACACCTTCATCGTAAGTTCCCATTATAAACCCGATTATTGAACCTTCAACCTCCGCAACAACCGAATAAACATCGCCATGATTACCACCCAGACTCCTTATAATGTTTGAAAATTGAGACTCGGTCATGTTGTCGTAATCGGCTGGACACATGATATCCTT
>CAZBGG010000033.1:0-9206 GCA_964491305.1 uncultured Methanosarcinales archaeon | reverse complement strand
GTCCTTATAAACCTTATAAATTTGATTTTCCCCACAGTTACTTGTCCAGAAATTTTGCTTTTACCATAAATAGAATATTTATATATATAATAACTCATACTTTGGTATTTACTACAAAAATAGAAATTAGAAACAAAAACAATATAGAAGAAGATTATAAACTAATTTATGAAAAATAAATCACTAAATTCGGAGCTAGGGCTAATATTAGTACACCAAAATAATACCTTAAATAAAATATCAGAAACGAAGTAGGCTCTGCTGACTCCTTTTTTTATTCAGATTCTGCCAGGTACTCCAGCTTCTTCTAAAAATATCAAGTTCTAGATTTTTTTCAATAAATGCTTTAGTTTTCGGGTCGGAGGGATAACCTGAACCTATATCCCCATATAACTTTCTAAGCTCCTCTATTTCGCGATCTCTCTCCACTTTGGCGAGTATGCTGGCAGCAGCAGCAGCAATATAATTTTCATCAGCCCTATGTTCAACTATCAACTCAATTTGACCATCAAGCCTATTTTTTAGGTAATCAGAATATTTTGATGCTGTAGCAGTGGGACAATCTATATAAGCTTTTTTTGCATCCAGATTCTTAAGAATTTTTATCGTAGTTACTGCTTCAAGCCAGTTTAAATTCATACCAGGAGTTGAAAGGGCCTTGTCAATCTCAGCAGGCGATATTTTTATTACTGAATAATCTTCAACCGTACCCTTTATCAACGAAAAAAGCTCCTCTCTTCTCTTGGGCAAAATCTTTTTAGAATCATTAACACCAAAACCTTCAAGAATACCTTGAGTCCTTAAGCTTATCTTCACCCCTGCAATAACCATGGGGCCTAAAACAGGTCCTCTTCCAGCCTCATCAATACCGCAAAAAAAAGCCATGACATCAGGAGGGTACACTTGCTTTATTTATTGTTTTAGTATTTTTTTACAAAAACACTCTTAAACAACTTGAAAAACTATATTATATATGAAAATAGGCCCTAAGAAAACATCAACCCAAATATTTTTATAAGGTTTGCATTTGCTGGTTTTTATGGAGTTTAAAAATCTGGTACTCGATAAATTTCAAGAAGATGCAATTAATGCAATTGAAAAAAATAACTCAGTCATCGTCTCAGCCCCGACTGGTTCGGGAAAAACACTTATAGCTGATTTTATAATCGACAGGGAGTTAAAAGGAGATAATAGGGTAATCTATACAGCACCGATAAAAGCCCTGTCGAACCAAAAATTCAAGGATTTCTGTGAGGACTATGGAAAAGAGAGCATTGGCCTGATAACAGGTGATATTGTAATCAATCCTACTGCACAAGTCCTTATAATGACAACTGAGGTTTACCGCAATATGGCAATAATCTCAGACAAGGTCCTCGACAATGTTAGTTATGTTATTATGGATGAGATACATTACATAGGCGATACACAAAGAGGGCACATATGGGAGGAAAGCATCATATTCAGCGACAATGTTAAATTTTTATTTTTAAGCGCCACCATACCAAACTCAGAAGAATTTGCCAACTGGGTTAAAAAGATTAAGGGGCACAATGTTGAATCCATTATATACAATCATAGACCAGTCCCTCTTGATATAAAATTTTACAACCCTGAATACGGGATTTGTACACTGGACAGGATCAAAGAACTGGATAGCCAGCCAAAAATAAGGTACTATAGAAAGAAAGATAGATACAGGAAAAAGAATAAAAGAACCTCAGAATACAAAGAACTTATCAACGAATTAAGTGATGACTGGCTGCCTGCAATATACTTCGTTTTCTCCAGGCTTAAGACCCAGGACTTCGCAGTTAATCTCGCAAGAACTCATCAATTCTTGGATAATCATGAAAAAAAAGAAGTTGGAAAAATTGTCTCAGACAGTTTCCGGAACCTTAGTATTGAAATAACATCACTTAGATCAGCGGGACTTATAAAAAAATGCTTGCTGAAAGGAATCGCGTTCCATCATGCGGGACTTGTACCTGATATCAAGCATATTGTTGAGAAATTGTTTGCCAAAGGACTTGTTAAAGTTCTTTTCGCAACTGAAACGTTCGCCCTGGGTATCAATATGCCTGCAAAAAGCGTTTGTTTTGATTCTCTAAGAAAATTTACAAATGAAGGATTCAGGTACCTTAATTCAAAAGAATTCTTTCAAATTGCGGGTAGAGCAGGCAGGAGAGGCATAGATAACAAAGGTCTGGCAGTATCAGTTGTAAGAAGAGGGGATGAACTTGATAAGATATCTTCCTTCACCAAAAAAGATGATATGCCAATAAAAAGTCAATTCAGGCTTTCTTATAATACTATACTCAATATGTATGATTTACATGATCCCGAAGAAATCGAAAAGATACTAAAAATGAATCTTTACACGTTTCAGGAATTAAAGGGAAAAATTGACGACATTGCCATGCTTAACTCAATAAAAGCAAGATACAACAAAGCAATAAAAGTGTTGAAAAAAAAGGATTATATCAATGGACCTGATTTAACAGAAAAAGGCAGGTTTGCAACAAAGATATTTTCTAATGAACTAGAAATAAGTGAGATATACTTCAACATGAAGTTGGATGCCTACTCTCTGCTACTTGCCCTGGCAGCTTTAATCTACGAAGATAAAAGAGGAAGATTCTATAAAAAATACATTGATAAAGATATTTACAGACTAAAAAAGGATCTTGAAAATATGTTCCCGGGCGCAACGTGGATTAATAACATCTTTCCTATGACAGCTATAATGATGCCCTGTATGGAGGGAAAGAGCTTTATTGAAATCCTAAAAAATACTAGTTTGCTTGAAGGTGATCTAATCAGGATACTTATGCAAGTTATGGATAGGTTAGAACAGATGAGCAGAGCAGACAACAACGAATTACTAGAGCACTGTAAAGAGATCGTAAAAGGTCCTTTGGAAGGCATTAGTATATTTTAGCTCTAAATGAACTCCACAAGCTCTTCTAAAACCCATTAGAGAATCATTTGTTAAGTAAATCTTCTCAGCATAAACAAAATTTATTTAAATAGTAAAATATATTTTACATAATATGAATGCAGTGGGTTTTTGTGTGTGCAGAAAGTGTAACAATTACATGCCGGCTATAAGAGGAATTGACTGCTATAAGGTTAAGTGCCCAATTTGTGAAAGTGAAATGAAAAATACGGGATTCAGGACCCTGGAATAGAAACAATAAACAACAAATCAACCTGGTGTACGAAGCAACAATTCAGAATACATCGTAAATGGAAGTATTTAAAAAAATCTTATTTCGTGATTCCTTGAAAAGCAAGCAAATCCTCAGTAGTGAGCTTTCCGCCCTTCTTTATCTTATCCTCTACCTCCTCGTGTTTGTTCTCCAATTTCTTTTTGTTAATTTCTTCTTTTTCTTGCTTAGCCTTATCTTTTTTCTTCTTAACTTCCCCTCTAGCTATATTCAGAGCAGAATAAAGTTCCTTAAGTTTTTGATTTAGCTCCGAGAACTTCGCCTTTACTTCAGAAAACTTGTTAAAATATTCTTCCTCCTTGGGCTTCATCTCATCTATCTCTTTTGACTTCTCAAGCATTTCATTATGTTGTACTTGGCTTTTTGAAGCGTCATCTTTTATTTTTTTAGTAAGCTCCCTGTTTACTTTCCTGAGTTCTTTTAATTCCTTGTTGGCACCCTTTATCTTTTCGTTTATACCCTCAACAACTTTAAAATCATTCATCTGGGATTTCAGGGATTTTATTTTTTTCATAAGCTTTTTTTCGTTTTCAAAAGACATTACTTCTGTTTCAATCTTTTTTTCAAGCTTATTAATCTGCCCTTGTATCATATCAGGGTTTCCCTTCAAATTATGCTCCGCATATATCTTATCCCTTTCAGTTTTAAGAGATTTTAATTTTTCTAGAACCACATTTATCTTTTCATCAGTTTTGGTTCGCTCCTTTTTATTTTCTTGCACAGAATGAGTCAACTCATCTCTTTTCTTTTTTAATTCCTTAATTTTCTTGATATTTTCACGAATTTCCTTGCTAAACTTCTCTTTCTCAGCGTATAAACTCTCCTTTTCCTCATTCAGCCTATTAAGCTCCTCTCTGAGATTCTCAACCTCTTTTTTCCTTTCGTCATAACTCGCTATAGAACTTTGTCCCACGTTTTCTTCATTCATGAAATCACACTCATTTTGTTTAACAAAAAATTAAAAAAAATGTCAAAAATCAGCCGAATAGGGCACCTAGACCTGCGGCAGCTTCCTCCTCTGACTTCTTTTCCTCTTCTTCTGACTTCTTTTCATCCTCCTTGTCGGCGGACTTTGTATCAGACCCTTCTGCTGCTGGAGCTGCTGCCGGAGCCGCTGCTACTGGAGCCGCTGCTGCTTCCTTTATCGCCTCATCAATATCAACACCATCAAGAGCCGCAACCAGAGCTTTTACCCTTGAATCATCAACATCAACACCTGCTGCTTCAAGTACCTTTTTTACTGAAGCTTCATCTACCTTTTGATTTGCCTTGTGCAATAACATTGCTGCGTATACATATTCCATTTTCATTCCCCCATGATTTGATTTATATCTGAGCTTTATTTTTCACACTCTGCATTTGCATTTCTGCCCTTGCTATTAAGCGTGATGCAGTGTCCTTGTTTGGAACCGCTGCTTCTATTGCAACACCCATGGCATCCCTTACGACCTTCCTTACTATTATTTCAGTAGTCTCAGTAGTAGGATATGCCACATAAACTGAAAGATTCAAGGCTTCTACAGCAAGTTGACCTATGCTTCTCTTGTAGACCTTTTCATCCACTGCCAACACATCAGTTGTAAGTATTGATCCGTCTTCATACATAGCCTTTATATCAAGACCAACTTCCATCGGTTCAATCCCTAACCTTGAAAGTATGCCTGCAAGTTTAGGGGTTATCTCTTCCCCTTCCTTCGCAACCACTACATCATTATTTACGACAACCTTTCCATTTTCTATGGATGTCTTTATTTTGAACGCCCCTAACTCACCTATGATTGGACCAGGAGAGAAACCTGTTGGACCTGCCTTGACAACAATATCCTTTGGAGCGATCTGTCCTGCTTTAGCCTCCATAGTACTTTTACTCTTTTCTGCAGTCTTATATAATGTGAAAGGATTTTTTCTCGTGAATATTAGGGCAGACATGCCTGTTAAATATTTCTCCAGCTGCTCTACCCCTCCCTTCTTATCCTTAATTCTCTTTATGGCCAGGCTAATCAATCTCCTCTTGGCCATTCTAATCTCGGCAGTACCTCTTAAAGTATCTCTCATCTTCTGCAGCTGCTTCGCCGGCAGATACTGCATGTCAACGGCACCTACTATAGGATAATCTTCAAGAAGGCCACACAAATCATCCACGGCCTTTTTTTTCCATCCTGCTATTTTTGGTATTTCGGAATTCATTTTGATATCTCTACAGGTTTACTCATCGTTAGTTTAATATAAACTTTTTTAATATTATTACTCTGCCCGGGCAGATGATTCACCAACTGATTATATATTTCCAGCACATTATCTGCCACCTCTTCATCAGGCGAATCCTCATTACCCACTAAACACTGGACCATCAACCCATTCTTTGCGGCAATCTTTACAGTTTTCTGCATTTTATTATAGATTTCCTCAAGATTAGCACCCTTCGGAGGCACTACACTCCCCGCTTTTGGGTTAGGCATTTTGCCTCTTGAACCAAGCACCTTACCAAATTGTGTAGCAACCTGATTCATTATGTTTGCCTGAGCAACAAAAAAATCGTGCTCGTTTGCCAGTTTTTTCATCTCTTTTTTTTCTGCATATTTTGAAAAGTCGTCGGCAACAATTACAGTGTCAAAAATTTTCCTGGCTTCCTCAACAAGCTCAGGACCGACAAAAGCCCCAATCTTCGATTTTTTCCCTTTTGAATGGGGTAGTATTACAAAGAAATCAACCTTCTGATCAGGTTTTTTAAGATCCAAACCCTTTAGACTAACTATCAAATCGTAGTTCTGCACAAAATTCCTCTTTGCAGAAGAACTCTTCAGCTCCTTTAAGCCTTCTAAAATCCTTTCCTTATTCATCCTAATTAACCTCCACCCTTCTATAAGTCCCGGACTTATAGTTCTACGGGATTACCAAACACCAGTATAGACAGCGAGACAAAGAGGTTACTTATAAATTTTTTGGATTTGAATCCTTATCTGAAAATTAGTTATAAACTTAAGGGTACTAGCATCTATTTAAAAAAAGAATAACTGAACTTTCAACCCAACAACATTTTCTGCTTCAAAAATTTTCCAGTATGACTCCTGCTAGAACCTACAACATCTTCAGGAGTCCCCTCGGCAATTAACTCTCCACCACCATCTCCGCCTTCCGGACCCAATTCTATAATATAGTCGGCACTTTTTATTATATCCATATTATGCTCAATCACAACCACACTGTTTCCTTTATCGACCAAAGCATTCAATACTATTATTAGCTTATAAACATCGTGAAAGTGTAAACCAGTGGTTGGCTCATCAAGGAGATAAAGTGTTTTCCCTGTACCTCTTTTTGAAAGCTCTCTTGTAAGCTTAATCCTTTGAGCTTCACCACCTGAAAGAGTTACCGAACTCTGCCCTAGACGAATATAACTAAGACCTACATCAATCAAAGTCCTCAACTTCCTTTTAATTACTGGAACATTTTGAAAAAACTCCATTGCCTGCTCAACACTCATGGACAGAACTTCAGAAATATTTTTATTTTTGTACTTTACTTCCAGAGTCTCCTTATTGTACCTTCTTCCTTTACATTCCTCGCATTCCACATATACATCGGGTAAAAAATTCATTTCAATCTTAATCAGACCATCCCCTTGGCAAGCTTCACATCTTCCACCCTTCACATTGAAACTAAATCTGCCGGGTTTATATCCCCTTACTTTGGCTTCATGAGTTTCAGCAAATAGCTTTCTTATCTCATCAAAGACCTTAGTATACGTTGCAGGATTGCTCCTGGGAGTTTTTCCAATTGGACTTTGATCAATAACAATAACCTTATCAACCTCATCATCAAAAAGGATATCTTTATGCTTCCCTGGCCTTTCTTTCGTCTCTTTTAATTTGCATTTTATGCCTTTGTTCAAAATCTCATAAACAAACGTTGACTTTCCAGAACCCGAAATACCTGCAACAACAGTAAAAACTCCTATAGGTATTTTTATATTGCATCTTTTTAAATTATTTTCTTCGCATCCTAAGACTCTTATAAATTTATCACTAGTCCTTATCCTATCTGGTAAATTTATTTTCATTTCTCCTGAGAGGTACTTGCCGGTAAGAGAAGACGAGTTTTCAATCTCCTCAGGCCTACCCTGTGCAACAATCTGACCCCCATGATCTCCTGCCCCTGGCCCAATATCTATAACATGATCCGCTTCTCTTATGGTATCTTCATCATGCTCGACAACAATAACAGTATTCCCCTTATCTCTCAGATTCTTTAACGTATCAATCAAACGCTTGTTATCCCTTTGATGAAGTCCAATTGAAGGCTCATCAAGGATATATATGACACCCATCAGATTACTTCCTATTTGTGTTGCAAGCCTTATTCTCTGGGCTTCGCCCCCTGATAATGTAGAAGCAGTACGCGAAAGAGTAAGATATTCAAGCCCAACCTGCTTTAAAAATGCAAGCCTAGATCTTATTTCCTTTAGGATTAAATCTGCAATCTTTAATTCCTTCTCAGTAAGCTTAATGTTTTCTATAAAACTAATTTCATCTGAAACAGACATATCTGTTATATCAATAATCGATTTTGAATTTATCTTGACAGACAGGGCCTTCTCATTGAGCCTTTTGCCATTACAACAAGGACATGAAGTGACTCTCATAAACTTTTCAAGTTCTTGCCTTCTATAGTCGGAATCAGTCTGATGATAAAGTCTTTCAGATTGAGGAATAATACCCTCCCAGATATCATCAGTCCAACCAAAATCTATAAGCTCATCAGTTCCATACATCAAAGCAGCATATTGTTTTTTGTTTAGCTTCCTTATTGGAGTATATATGCTAAAACCAAAATGTTTTGCGATGCTTCCCAATTGCCCACCTCTCCATCCGTCCACAGCGTTTCTATAGATATTTATGGCACCATCAGAGATAGACTTACCTTTATCGGGAATAATCAATTCTTCATCAAACTCCATCTTTATGCCAACTCCATGGCACTCCTTGCAAGCACCAAATGGACTGTTGAAAGAGAACATCCTTGGTTGAAGTTCTTCATAAGCAAAACCACATATTGGGCAAGACATCTTCGAACTATAAATTGTCTCTTTTTCACCACTTGCTATAACTATACCCTTAGATTTCTCAACTGCCCTCTCAACAGCTTCAACAAGTCTTTCCTCGTCCGAAATTTCCAATCTATCAACGACTACCTCTATATTGTGCTTTTTATACCTGCCAAGCTCAGGCTTCTCGTCAGTCCTCATTATAGTCCCATCAACCCTTGCCCTAAGAAATCCTTCCTTTCCAAGATCACTTATCAACTTTTCGTGAACTCCCTTTTTATCAACAACAACAGGAGAAAGTATCGTAACCATTCCTGAATGTTCCTTCCTTATCCTCTCAGCAATTTTTTGAGGTGACAGCCCTTTTATCTTTCTGCCATGCTCAGGACAATATGGAGTTCCAACCCTTGCAAATAAAAGCCTATAATAATCATATATTTCAGTAACTGTTCCAACAGTGCTCCTAGGATTCTTGCTTGTTGTCTTTTGCTCAATGGATATGGCTGGACTAAGACCTTCAATACTATCTATATCAGGCTTATTCATTATACCAAGAAATTGACGGGCATAGGCGCTTAAGCTTTCAACATATCTCCTCTGACCTTCCGCATAAATTGTATCAAAAGCCAGAGTAGATTTTCCCGAACCAGACAGGCCAGTTATAACAACATACTTATCCCTGGGTATTACCACATCGATATTCTTAAGATTATTTTCCCGTGCCCCTTTTATAACAATATCTTTCATCAGCCGCCAAAAAAAGCAGGTGTTTTTAACTTTTTTTATCCACATGGACTCAAAAAGAACAAAAGAATGGGCCCGGAGGGATTCGAACCCTCGTTAGAAGCTGTCCGTATCATTTCAAGGAATATAAAGGCATCCCCTTCTCCACGAACCCCGAGCTCCAGTGATAGTTACTCCAGACAACCCAT
>CAZBGG010000032.1:0-9483 GCA_964491305.1 uncultured Methanosarcinales archaeon | reverse complement strand
TGTTCCAATTGATATAGAAGTATTAGGAAGCCGACATTATGATTCAAAAGTAGATATTGAAGATACCAAGGCTGCCCTTAAGGCGTATTTAAGATATAGGAACAACGAATCAAGCCTTGAAGGTTATGAAGATCTTATCGAGGAATCTAAAAGTATCCAGGATGATATCACTATAAGCTCAACAGTGAAAAAACTAAGATTGGATCTTGCAAACAATGATTCAAAAAACTATATTTTTGTAAATAGGGAGATTGAATCAAATAATCTGTCGGACAGGGGGTTGCGGGGATTCTATATGGAAATGATTCCTGAGGGCTTGGTGGATTCAGTTTATGATATGGAATTTAATCTAAGGTATGAGCCAATAACAGGTGAGGGCGCCATAAGATTCCCTCTTGAGCATAAAGAACTTTCGTATGCATTTGAAAGCAATGAAAGTATCTCTGCATTGGAAGACTCAAGAACAATTTTTTTACTGGATACTGGAAGGCACCCAAGCAGGACTACCGGGTTTTTAATTTCCGGTCAAGGTGTTGCTGATGTGAGTGGATTCATGTTAATGATGGTCTTTTTGACGGGTATTTTGGTTGCAGGATTGGTAGCTTATAGGTCTGGCAGCTTAAGTATTTTAAGAACTACAAGGGGGGGTAAAACGCAGAATTTTGTATCAAGCGAGAAGAGATGTGTTGAGTTGCTCTTGAAGTCAATTGCATTAATAAAAAATGGTAAGGAGGAGCAAGCATCTAAGATGTACCATGAAATACTTAATCACTATAAAGATTTAGGTCACAAAACCCAGGCTGAACTTCAACCTATGTTATCTTATATAAGTGATGTTGTAGAAGTCCAGTACATCTCTTCGCTAATAGATAAGGCTTGTAAGCAGATGCAGGAGGGCAGTTTAGACCCAAAAACAGAAAAAGAAATAGAGGAGTGTTATTACAACCTTTCAGAGGACCTTATTCCAAGTGTCAAAGAGAAATTTGATTGGTACAGGGGCTTAATTTATTTAAAGAGTCAAAGAAAAGATGAACAAGTCAGGCAGATTATATCAAGGAGGCAGAGTCCGGATAACTATCATTTAAACGTAGATGATAATTTATACGGCAGATGACCACTTTATAATACTTAATAATTTATTTATATAAATCAAAAAAAGAGGGCTCAAAGATGAAAATTTTGAAAAATTTGGTGTTGGTAGGGGTGATATTGGTCCTGATGGCGTTTTTGGTTTCTGCCTCTGAGATTAAAGGAGGCGAAATCCATCTGGTCCGTCCGGACAGCGAATATATAGATAGTGCTCGCATACCTTATGAATACCTCTCTAAGGAAGACTTGATCTTTTACACCTGCATAGAAGAAGAGAATGTTCCGGTTAGAAGCAGTGTTATTTGCAAGGATGACAGTAGTTTTGAGGATGTTGAATTGTATTACTGGGAAGGTGATGGAAATTGCCAGCTAGGGGGTTATGATCTGGGGGACAAAAAATGTAATAATATGCTGATTGAAACCGAATATGAAAAAGATGGTGAATCCTTTAGGCTGGAGAAAAGAATCCAGGTCAATCATTTCTCTTCAATTTTTGACCACGTGAAAAGCAAGCAATATAGTGATGGAGGTTGGCTGAATTCCACTGAAACTGCTGCAGGTGTTTGGGTATTAAGTAATTTTAGGAACATTTTTGATTATGAAATACACCTTGCCAATAGGTGGCTGAAACTCAATAGAGATAATGAGGATAAATGTTGGCCAGGAGAGGATTGTACGATTAGGGATACTGCCAAGGTCTTATCCATGTTAAATATGGCAAAAAACAATGATTCTTTAAGAATAATGCACGATGGAAATATATTACTTGAAAAATGGCAAAATTACTTTGAGAGAGGGGATATATGGAACTTAACAATCGAGCCATATGAGAGAGGTATAACTGACTGCATCATAACTTATCAAAGGGATTATCTTAATGAAGAATCTTTTTCAATAAATGAAAGTGAAAAACATCATTATGGGATAGATGTTGCTCCGGAGGAAGAGCTTTACGTTATATGCGATCAAAATGTTGGGGCAAAGCTAGAAACAGACAAGGGAGAGGTTACTTTTGTTTATGAGGGTGATAGTCTTAAGTATACCATTCCCCATAGATGTTGGTCAGAAAACGACAAGTGGCAAGAATGTGATCTTAGGACTACACTGTATGCTTTATTGGCAAATGTTAGTGATGAAAGGAAGGAAGCTGCAATGGAGTATGTTGAGACAAAGAGAAAAAGCTCCCTTGGAGGGGAGGATTTCCTTAATGATACTGAATCAGTTTTTGAAACATCCATGTATAACTATGTACTTAATTTATTTGATTCTGACTATGAAATAGATTCCATTGTTTCCTGGCTTAGATTCAGGCAAAATAATGAAGGTAGTTGGGGCGCAGGGGATTTTAACGAAAAAATCAGAACTACTGCATTTTCTATCCTTGGTCTATCTGAATATGGTTTTTCAAGAAACGATGAGGTCATAAGTGATGCAGAGGATTGGGTGAACAAGGAAGAGATTAGGTTATACGAGGACAAAACAAGTGAGTATGAAGGCTGGGGCTCAACAGAAAATGATGCTTTTGCTTTCACCGTCCTAAAAAACAATGCAAGACCTCTTCTGAAGTTTGAGCCCATTCTTATTATTCTGGATGAAGAGACAAAGGAAGTTGAAGTATACAATCCAACAACTTTTCCCATGGAAGAGGTAACTTATCACTTTTCAGAAGGTCTTGAGGATAAGGTTGAGATTGAAAATAAAAGGGACGAGATAGCTGCTTATTCTTATATAAGGCTTCGTATGAGCCACGATGAAGATGATAGCTCTTATGGTTATCTCACCGTTAAGAATAAAGGGGTTCCCGTTGCAAAAGTTCCAATAATGATAGTGGATTATCCCTTGATAGATTTTGAGCTAAAAGAAGAACACATATATGTCTTTGGGACTGAAAATGTGATTAATTTTGATATAAACAAAACAGACCACAATTTTAAATGTAACCTTACATGGCAAGAGAACGATATTTCTTCTGAAGATGAATTTAGTATAAATAATGATGAGCTTAGAATAGATATAAGTTTTAGGGAGCCCAGAAGGGTAGAGAGGACTTATAATGGCGTGTTTTTTTGCGAAGCGCAAGGGCAGACTTTTGAGCAAAGTTTTTCGTTTGATGCGAGCAGATACATCACGTTTCCATTTGAATTAAGCCCGGATACAGTAATTATTAACGAAACCGGAAAAAATGCTAACCTAACAATTCAAAATAACCTTGATGAAAGTATTGAAGTAAGTTTAAGTTTCGAAAATAGCCAGAATTATTTTGAGTTGTCTACCGAAAACATAGCTTTAAATCCTCGTGATGAGGAAGTGGTTACGATACTTAACAATGTACCTCCTGAAGTTAATGTTTCTGAAACAAATATAATCAATGCAGAGGCACTTGAGCAAAAAAGAAATGTTAATTTCCAGGCTTTTGTAATTGGTAAGTCCGTAGAGGAAAGAGGTCCTCTTTTATTCTGGGTTTCTTTGATAATTGTTGTTAGCATGATAGCAGGTCTGGGCTTTGGTGGTTACTACTATAGAGATAGATTGAAAAAACTCTTCCTAAAAGAGGATAAGTTGGATGAAACAAAATTAAGAATCAAGAGATATGAAGAGAAAGAAAAAAATACTGCCATTGAAAATATGATAAATCTGATGCGGATGTTAAACAAAGAAGACAAAGAAATTAAAGAAAAACTGAAAGAAGAAGGCTTTACTGAGGATGAGATTACTAAGGGTTTTGAGAGTGAAGCTTCCGAACCAGAAGAAGAGGATAAGGAAAAGGGCTCATAATAAGTGCGATAATTAAACTTGATATTTCAATTGGTTGTTACTCAAATTTTTGTATAAACTCTTAAATAGGTAACTTGTTTTCTCCTTTTTTATGAAATTAGGCATTGCGGATACTATGTTTGCTAGGGTGGATATGTACAAGTTCGTGCTAAAGGCTATTGAAGATAGCGGGGAATCAGTTGAAACCATCCGTTATACGGTCCCCGGCATAAAAGATTTGCCTGTTGCTTCTAAAAAGCTTTTTGAGGAGTGTGATGTGGTTGTTGCCTTGGGTATGCCCGGGCCGGAGCCTATTGACAAGCAATGTGCTCATGAGGCGTCCCTGGGACTAATATGGGCGCAGCTGGAGGCGAAAAAGCATATTTTAGAAGTTTTTGTCCATTTAGATGAGGGGGATGAAAAAACAGTTCGCAAGGTTGCAAAAAAAAGAGCTTATGACCATGCTTTGAATGCTGTATGGCTGGTTAATGATCCCAAAAGATTAAGTAAGCTTTCGGGAAAAGGAATTAGACAGGGGTTTGAAAATGAAGGACCAATCGAATAAATATAAAATTGGAATAGTTGTTTCGGATACTTACAAAGAAATAACCTCGGCAATGCTGCAGGTTGCAGAGGAACACGCGGCTTTTCTTGGTGCAGAAGTGATTAGGGTGATAAATGTTCCCGGTAGTTTTGAAGTACCACTGGCGGTAAAGACCTTGCTTGAGAATGACAATATCCAAGGGGTTGTAACTTTGGGTGCTGTGGTGGAAGGCAATACGGATCACGATACCATTGTGGCTCAAAATGCCGCAAGAAAAGTGATGGACCTTTCGTTGGATTACTCAAAACCTGTGGGACTGGGTATCTCCGGGCCAAAAATGACAAGAAATGATGCTACTAAAAGGATTGATAAGTTTGGAAAGGGTACAGTTGAAGCTGTGATAAAACAAATACAGAGGCTCTAGTCAAGTGGCAAGAATGGATATTATTCCTTTTTTGTCAGATTTTCAATTGGGCAAGGGAGAGTTGAGGAAAGAAGGCTATATGGTCTACCCCTTGCTCGGTGATTCTTTATCAGAGTACATTAAAGAAATTTTTTGTTTGAACTATAAATACATTAAAGTGATGATGGTACATGTTCCTGAAGGGATTTTTGTGGCAGATCATATCCATAGGAGGGGAATGGAAATTTTCATCCCTATAAAGGAAGTTTTCTTAACGATTGATGGTAAATTTAGGGCAAGCAAATTTCCCGTTAAAGTGTTACCCGGTTCAATACATTCAGTTGTTGGTAAGCAAACTTTTTACGTGGTAAAAGCTTATAATAATAGATTTGATAAGCTCCATTTGCAAGCTGAGTGAAAAAAGTATTGAGAACTTCAAAAAATGGGCCCGCCCGGATTTGAACCGGGGACCTTCGCCGTGTCGAGGCGATGTCATATACGGCGCGTCGCATGCCAGCGAATTCCAATAAAGAACTTTAACGCGTAGCCGCTAGACCACGGGCCCTTCCAGACAATAGAAAAACACTTCATATAAAAATATTTCTAAGATGCTTTATCCAAGGCATAGCACAAGTTTTCTTTAATCCTATCCTTAATTATCCTTTCAGCATCATCAACACGTTTCATATATTCACAAGCATTCCCGTTAAAAAAATAGGAAGTAGGTATTTGCATCCTTCCTGCACCATTTCGTCCGCCCCCTATAGCACCAGGAAAACTACCAATTATACTCTTATAGTCAAGGCTCTCCTCTTTTTCAGTCCTCATTGCAACATCAACGTATTGATTATCAAAGCCGAACAAGAATACGGTGTCAATCCCAACCTCCTTCAAAAGGTCGGTTGCGGCAACTGGTATTGCCCCCCTAGTCTTCTTTGATTTAATTTTGCCGACTGAAGCCATATTTGCCCTGTCATAAGCATTTTCTCGCGTAACATAAGCCCTTCCATAAGCATCCATCCAATCTTTTTTCCGCTTGAATTTACTAAATGAACTAACTGTATGATAATCAACCTTTGGAGCATAAATCTTAATCATTTCAAGATCTTGTTCTGTAGCCCCTTCCCTCAGATAATTAGTATCTATCTGTAAACCCATGTAAAGCAACGGGTAAAGCATTTCAAGTGCATCTTTTTTGAAATATTTCTCAGCTCCGTTAATCAAATACTCCGCAAAAATAGTACTTGCTGCTCCAATTTCTCGACAATCCACAAATTCAGCGTAAGGTATTTTAAAGCATTCGTGATGATCAACTACTGCCAGAAGCTTTTCAGGGGGGATATTACCTTCTCTGGCCCACCTGCTATTGCTACCATTGTGATCAACATATATAAACTTATCAAAGTATTCAGGTTTTAGCTGGGGCAAATCCCTTAGATTAACATCATAATTGAAATGATAAATATTGTTCAATGGTCTGTTTTTTCTGTTGTTATCATTTATTCCCAACCTGGTAAAAAAGCTCTTATTCTGTTGGTCAACCTCTCCTCCAAAAAGAATTGTGGGGCACGCATAACCCATCTCCTTTAGCATCTCCTTGAAAAAGACACCTCCTGCCATTGAATCGGGGTCAGGATTATCATGCATAAGAATACCTACCTTGTTCCCTTCCTTATTGTTTAAAAGGATATCCTCAAGTTCTTTGAATTTCCCCATCTCTCATCACGCATTTGATACGTCCTAAAAATCCACTGAGGGCTAACAGGTGTTATTTAAATATTTTTGTTGGAAAACACCTGAAATTTCTGTAATATAATGAGAATCTTCATGTTTGCCCGTATTTGCTTATTAGACCTGTTATTTCCAATAATCTTTGACAATTAGTTTTGGCTTGAAATTGAAAGATTACTGTTTAATGGAATCTATTGCCTTTTGTTATCATTGCTGTGGCTGAACCTAAATGGTTAAATTTTTATAGGAAGACATAGGTGAGGATGATTTAAAATGAAAAAGATACTGGGCTCAATGCTCTCGTACTACAAGGAGTACATTCAGGAGAAGTTAGGTGAGGAAGCCTTTAGGAAGGTTCTTGAAGCGATGAATGATGAGGAATGCAAGAGTACTTTTAGGGGTGTCATTATATCAAACAAGGCTTACGACTTAAAAAACCATATAGAATTTATTACTGCAATAGAAAAAACATTAGGTAGGGATGAGCTAAAAAATGCAACCTACTACAACGCCGAAAAAGGTGTAAAAGGTTTTTATGGTATGCTTATGAAATTTATATCCTTTGAGAGAGTTGCCAATAACTCCGATAAAATGTGGAAGAAGGTATTTTATGAAGGGGACCTTAGCATAAATGAAGAAAATGAGGATAAAATTGTTGCTATTTTGGGGAACTATGAAACATCGGATATTCACCATACCGCTGCAACACTTTGGATTGAGCGTTTGTTTCAATTAATTAAAAAAAAGGAATTTAAAAGTAAGTTTATAAGAATTGATGAAAAAACAACAAAATATATTTTCTCTGTTTAGCTTTGTCTAGTTTTTTGTTTATATCTACTTTCAATCAATAATTTCTTAATTCTTGAATGTAATAACTATCCTGGAATTGTTATATTTTATTTGATTTTGCCGCTAATTATTTAAAAAATAAATACTTTCCTTCATAGTTCCATCGTTATCCGGTGGATTGGGAATAAAATCGTTCTTTTAAAATGAAAAAGAAAATACTTGTAGTGGATGATGAATATACCATAAGGGAGCTGGTTGAGTTGAGCCTGGATGAGGACTATGAGATATACAAGGCCCAGGATGGACAAGAAGCGCTTGAAAAAGCTGAATTAATTCCTGATTTGATTATACTTGATGTAATGATGCCAAACATCGATGGGTATGAGGTGTGTGAAAAGATTAAGACTTCTGAAAAGACAAAACATATTCCTGTTATTATGCTCACGGTTAAGCATACTCCTGAAGATTTAGAAAAGGCTATAGCGTGCAATGTGGACGAGTTCATAACAAAGCCTTTTGAGCCGGGGCTGCTTAAAAAGAGAGTGGACTCATACTTTACGGGTGAAAAGCAAAAAAGCAAGCTCATGCAGGTTGACAGGTCAATACATTATGTTAAGGGTCAGGATTCATAATGCAGAAGATAGCATTCCCTATTGTCGATAACATTTGTAAATTTGCTTATCTTTGATTTCATCACATCCAGGCGCTTATTTTTTTCCAGTATCTTGTCATAACTAACATTCTTGTATTCAACTTTACCATGGAAGCTTTTTTTGGCAGGGTTTGAAAAAATATAACTTTCGCTTATACAAAAGTTCTCTTCATCTTTTTGTTCTATGTATCCTTTCCTTATCAATTCTTTTAGATCTTCTTTCGCATCAAATGACAACCCTGATTTGTGCAGTAGATCAGTTAAGCCAAAAGTTTTAAGATTATAGGATGCTTCAAGAAGTTTTAGTTCTGTTTTGGTAAGGTTCTCAAGTTCAGGAAGATATGCTCCCTTAATATTTATATCTTCAAAGTCTAGAATAATTCTGCCTTTATTCATTTCAACCAATAGATTATATTCAACTGTCCTGTTCTTGCAGTTGAATAACACGCAGGGAATAAGGATGGGTTTTACTTCTGTTGTTCCAGTCATTATTTTTACATCTTCTATGGATAAGTTTGGAAGGACCACTGGTAGGATCTTTTGGTCTTTGAAATCTTTTAGATCTTCCATAAAATCCTCTTCTGGTTTCAGTATATCAACAGCCTCTCCTCCATGCTCGCTTTTTCTTGGTCTTATGTTTACAAGTAAGGGCTTATCAACAACTCCCGTTATCAATGAGGTTCCGATGGGCATGTTCCTCAGTTCATCCTGTGTCTCGCTTGTTATGCCCTCAACTGAAGAAGATATGGCTTTTAGGTCGTTTGGGTTGGTAATTTTCATTATTATCTGCGTTGTGCATTGGCTGAGCACAGTTTTTTGCACTATAGCAGGTCTCTGACTAACCACACAAAGTCCAAGTCCGAATTTTCTACCCTCCGAAGCAATGTTTTTTATTATAGTTGAGCATTTTGTGTCAGAGAATCCCTTTTCCGGAGCAAAATTGTGAGCTTCTTCTATTACCATAAAAAATGGAGGAATGCTGCCCCTTTTTCTTTCCTGGAAAAGATCTTTTACAAGCTTGTAGATTATTATCTGTTGGACCTCAGGGTCAAGTCCCTTAAGGTTAACAATAGACCCTCTTCCTGCTTGTACAATCTCATTATACGATGTGGGAAAGGAAGAGAACAAGTTAAGTGATTTTAGATATTCGATGGAGCTTATTAAATTCCATTTAAGATTACTATCCGTGGCTTCCAGGCCGTATATCAACCCGTCAAACGTAATCTCCTCCATATCTTTAATGGTACTATAAAGAAGGGCAATCTGGTTGTTTGTTAATTTGGTTGGCAAGAGATCAATAAGCTCCTGGGTTTGGAGATTGTCGTTGAGCTTAAGGGGTTTAAGGCTTTCATCAACTGAGTTATCCCCATACTCGACAACTTTTTTGTTGTATGCTTTTGGCTTCATATCAATCGACTGCAGACGTTTTATATCTCCTTCGTTTTTATTTGCCTTCTTAAGTGTCGAATATTCGCCGTGGGGGTCGATTATTACTAGTGGTATATTCCTTTCCATTATTTC
>CAZBGG010000031.1:0-9976 GCA_964491305.1 uncultured Methanosarcinales archaeon | reverse complement strand
AGGTACAAAACACCCCTCCTTCTTTTTATAATACAATAATTTCGTAAAAATACAAGGCTAATCTTTCTCTGCACCATTATACTTAACCCATTTTCACAAACAAAATCCTCATAAAAATCATACGGGCATGTGCTTCGCCAGGCACAGCACATCCAAAAATTACTCATGCGGGTATGTGCTTCGCCAGGCACAGCACAAACCCATTTAGCCACTTCTCAAACAAAAACCCGGGAAATTATTCCCGGGTAAATATTGCCGAAGCTTGCAGTGAACAGCTATTTTGTTAATTCCACTGTTATGCTCTCAAGAGGGATTCCGCCGTATTGTTTTTCACTGATCTCTTTATTTTCATCTAAAATATTTATTTTAAATCCGGCTTCCCTTATCCTTTTTAAATAGTCTTCTTTTAGCAAGGCTCCGGCAACGCAACCGGCAAGTAAATCTTCGTCTTTTCTTTGTTCTTCCGAGAGTTCTTCTAAAAGTACTATATCCGAGAGATAAATCTTTCCGCCCGGCTTAAGAACCCTATGTGCTTCCTGAAAGGCCTTGGTTTTATCGGGAGTAAGGTTTATAACGCAATTAGTGGTTATAATGTCCACTGCATTATCCTCAAGCGACAAATTTTCAATGTCTCCCAGTAGAAACTCCGTATTATTTATTCCCTGCTCTTTTGCGTTCTGTTTTGCCTTTTCTACCATCTCTTCGGTCATATCCACTCCGATTACCTTCCCTTCATCACCTACTTTTTTAGCGGCTAAAATGGCATCCATCCCTGCTCCCGATCCCAGATCAAGAACCGTGTCCCCTTTGTTTATTTTCCCAAAGGCGAGTGGATTTCCACATCCAAGACCAAGATTCGCTCCACCAGCAGACTCCAGGTCTTCCTTGGAGTAACCAATCTCTCTTGCTGCCTCTTCTCCACTGTCACAGCTACAACTACACCCACAAGAAGCATCGCGGGAAGCTATTTCCTTGTACTTACTTTTAATAATCTTTTTATTGTCTTTTTCCATGTTCAAATAATAAACTATAGTTTTATATTTTTCAATCTTAGCGAGTTTAAAACCACCGATATGGAACTAAAGGCCATTGCCGCTGCCGCGATAATAGGGCCTATCATCGTGGCCAAAATACCAAAAGCAGCTATCGGGATTGCTACAGTATTGTAAAAGAAAGCCCAAAAAAGATTTGTGCGAATGGTTCTGAAAGTTGCTTTGCTTAATTTTATAGAATCAACCAGCGCATTTAACTCTCCTCTAACCAGAGTAATTTCCCCGGCTTCAATAGCAATATCTGTTCCCGACCCTATGGCAATTCCCACGTCGGCCTGAGTTAAAGCCGGAGCATCATTTATTCCATCCCCCACCATTGCCACTTTCACCTGGCCATCTTTTTGCAATCTTTTTACTACATTTACTTTTTCATCGGGCAAAACTTCAGCAACAACTTCGTTTATACCGACTTGCTTAGCGATCGCTCTCGCGGTTTTTTCATTGTCTCCGGTTAGCATTACGGTTTTAAAATTCATTTTATGAAGCTTTCTAATGGCTTCTTTTGTTTCATCTTTTAGGGTGTCAGCTACAGCGATTATTCCCAGAATTTTATCATTTTGCGCTACTAGCATAGCCGTCTTACCTTGTTCTTCCAATTTATCAACCATTTCTTCAGCTGGAGAAATATCTATGTTGTTTTCCTCCATCAGCATTCTTCTGCCAACTAAAACCTTTCTGTCTTCTACTTCAGCTATAATTCCTTTCCCAAAAACCGCTTTAAAATTCTTGGCATCAGATAAGGTTATTCCCTCATTTTCCGCTTTTTTAACAATAGCTTGCGCCAAAGGATGTTCAGATCCTTTCTCTGCTGACGCGGCTATTTGTAAAAACTTTTGCTCCGGCTCATTTCCAAAGGCTTTTATGTCGGTTACGGCCGGTTTTCCTCTCGTTAGAGTGCCTGTTTTGTCCAGAACGATTACTTTCGTTTTACCCATTATTTCAATCGCTTCTCCTCGTCGGATAAGAATCCCTTGTTTAGCGCCCCGTCCAACGCCAACAGTCAAAGCTGTTGGCGTGGCCAGGCCCAAAGCGCAAGGACAAGCAATAATTAGAACCGTCATTGCAGCCACAATTGCTATAAACCAATTTCCGACCAGAAGCCAACCAATAACGGTTAATAAGGCAATAACTAAAACTCCGGGCGTGAAATAAGAAGTAACTCTATCCGCAAATTCCTGAATGGGAACGCGCGAACGCTGGGCTTCTTCAACCAGCTTAATAACTTGAGAAAAGAAAGTCTCCTTGCCCACTTTTGTTGCTTCTATTTTTAAAACCCCTGCTTGATTTATGGTGGAGCCGACAACTTCGTCTCCCTGCTTCTTTTCTACGGGAAGCGATTCACCGGTAGCCATTGATTCGTCAATTGCTGATTGTCCTTCAATAATTTTACCATCGGTTGGAATCTTTTCACCCGGCCTGACAAACATAATATCTCCTTTCTTTAATTCCTCGATCGGAATTTCTTCTTCTTGCCCGTTCACTAAAATCCTGGCCGTTTTTGCCTCTAGCTCCAAAAGTTCCCGTAAGGCCTGGGAACTTTTTCCTCTTGCTCTCGCTTCCAAATATCTACCAAGTAAATGAAAAGCCATTATAAAGCTGGCAACACTGAAAAAAACGGGAAGATCCGGGATGAAAAAGGCCATTATTCCAAGAATAAAAGCGACATTATCTCCTGTAGAAATAAGAAAATCCATATTAAGGTACAGTTTTTTTGCGGCTCGAATCGCTGAAAAATGAACCTCTTTTCCAAAATAATAGACCACTATTCCCGCCATTGTCATTTCAAGAAACATCTGTACCTGTCCGGCAGATACTCCCAAAAACTCTTTAGCTATCATTAGAAGCATTAGTACTGTAGAAATCAACAAAGCCCAGAAAGCTCTTGCTTTTGCCCTTCTTGTCAATTTTTTTTCTTCAATTTCCGCTTCTGTCTCTTCTCTTTCTTCAAAAACACTGTAGCCGGCTTTTTCTATGGCCATTTTTATATCTCTTAAAGAAATTGACTTTGCGGAATAAAGAAAAGAGGCTTTCCCATTAGCAAAATCAATATCTATTTCTTCTATTCCTTTAAATTCTTCCAAAACTTTTCCTATAATGCCGGCGCAATGCGGGCTGTTCATTCCTTTGACTCTTAAAACAGCTTTCTTCTTTCCAGTACTTGCTTCGCCTTCTTTTGAAGTTTTATAGCCCAAATCTTTTATTGCTTCTATCATTTCTTCTTCGGAAAAATCTTCTCCCTCGACAAACATTTTCTGACCAACAAAATCCACTTGAACCGAAGAAACTCCGGAAACCTTCTTAACTTCCTTTTCTATATTTTGCGCGCAAGAAACGCAGTGCATTCCTTTAATTTCAAATATTTGTTTTTCCATATTTCATTTTAATTTTATCTTATTCTAGCTCCCATTCAAAATTTCTCAAATAATTATCTTGAATCATTAAATTAATGCACCATAAACTCCGAGAAAAGGTCATCCTCTAAACTATAAATTGTCCAGTCTTTGTTTTTAAATCCGGGCATGCCGGGCGAACCTTGTGGCATGCCAGGCAAACTAATACCTGAGATTTCCGGTCTTTCTCCAAGAAGCTCGTCTATCACCTCTACAGGTAAGTGGCCTTCAGCAAAATAATCTTCAATAATACTCGTGTGACAACTCGCCATTTCATTAGGAATTCGATTTTCTTCTAAGATATCAATTCTTTTGCTGTAATCTTGTTCTTCAGAGACGTCAAACCCATTCCTTTTCAGATAAGGAATGTATTCCACACAACAAGTACAATCGGGAGAATAAAAAACGGTTATTTCTCCCCTGTCTCTTGTTTCTATTCCATTATCTTTGCTTTCCGATGAATAATTTAATAGAAGAAAGATTCCCAAAAAAAGCACAAAAAACAAAGATGCTGTTTTTGCAACTTTTTTGACCTTTTTTACTTTTGTTTTTCTTAATCTCTCCTCCTTTTTACTCATTTTTCTTTTGATTTATTTTTTAAAATTTCCAGGGTTTTGTCAGAAACCTGGCAAAGGGGGCAATCTTCTCCTTTTTTATTTTTTCTATCTTCTCGAGGACTTGTTTGTTTCTTGCTTGAAGTCTTTTTTTTGTTTTGTTTTTCCTTTTTCATAATTGAATATTAATTAGACAAAAAATATTAGTATTGCTATTCCCAAAAGAAGAAGCAAAGAACCCATAATTAGCTTTTCTGTCTTTTCGTGCCTTTTTCTAAATTCTGCTAGTTTAGCTAAGCTAGCTGGATTTGAGGCTAACAGAAGTAGAATTATTAAAGGTAAAATGTACATCAGATTGTAAAGTAAAAGATAGAAAAACCCTGTAAGGTAGGTTGTTCGAGAGGCCAAAAGAGCGGTAATAGCAACGTAAATCCCCCCTGAGCAAGGAACAGCACAGAGTCCAACCAAGATGCCGGCTACTATAACTGATGGAACTGTTGCTTTTTCAAATAAAGCTTTAATTTTTTCCTGAGAAAATTTCGGGAATTTAATACTGAAAGGCGCTTGCGGCAAAAAATATTCTTTTAGGTGTAAAAGCCCAACAAAGATTAAAATATAAGAACCTAATTCTGCCATGAAATGATGTCTTCCAAAAAACATAATTCCGGAAAAAAGCCCGATTCCTACCCCCAAATAAACAAGAAAAATCATGAAAATGAAGAGAATTCCATGTAAAAATATATTCTTAAAGCTTCTTTGCAGTGTCAATAAAAAGGCAATAAAGAGAGTCAAGATAGCGATAGCACAAGGATGAATGCCATCTAAAAAGCCAGCACTGGCTACTACGGGAATCATGGAGGAAGTGCTCGTTGGATCAATCATTTTTTTTATTTAACATTAGCATAAATTATTACTTCTTCTTGGGGCGTAATTGGGTCATTGCTTCTAACATATATGATTCTCTCCTGCTCCCCTTTTCCGTGTGAACCCATAGCCCCCGAATCATAAGAAACAAAAAGTTTTATTTCCTCTCCCGGTTCAATAGCTTCTTTTTCTACTTCAGCCTGAGCACAAGGACAAGAGGTTGCTATTCTGTCTATTTCCAAAACTTTGTTCCCTGTATTTTCTACGATAAAGTCGTATTCCACAACATCCCCAAAGGTGATTTCCTCAAAATCATGTGTTTTCGGAGTAATTTCAATTCTTGCCATTTTTTCTTCTTCATTATCCGCTTCCGGAATAGCTTGAAAATAGCCGTAGCCAGCAAAGCCCGCAATAATCAATATTAAAATTAGGATAATTTTAAATCTCATAGTTTTAAGAACCTTGGTTTAAGGATTTTTTCTTTTCTTTAAATTCTTCTTTGTTTATTTCCCCCTTGGCGTAGCGCTCCTCAAGAATATCCAAAGCTGACTTATCTCTTCTTTTTTCTTCCGTTTGGCCGACCACCCATTTAACCAGGGCAATAATTCCTATAATAATTAGAGCCCAAAATAAAATCATAAAAACCCAACCAAACCAACCATAATCCATCACTCCACCCATCATATGGTAGTCATTACTTACATCGTGAGCAAAAGTTAAACTAGGTAATAAAATTAGGGCTGTCAAAAAAAATATTTTTCGCATAGTTTTAGAATAGAAAATTGAATTAAGGAGTCTGATTTAATTCAATTTTTATTGTTTTTTTAAAATCAATTGGATCGTTGGAATAAATATAAACTTCCCTGATAGCGAGCCCTCTGAATTCTCCATGAAGATCGGGGTCGTACATCACTTTTAATTGGGCTGTTTCACCGGCTGGAATTGAAACACCTTCCCATTCAGGATTTTCATAACCATGCCCCGGCATAGTAAAGTAGGGACTCTCCTCTCCTTTATAAACAACAGAAGCAAGTGTGCAACCACAAGAGGTGTCTAGCTTATCAATAAACAAATCCTTCTCTCCTTCGTTTTTGAGCTCAAAAGAAGTAAAAACATTGCCTTCTTTCTGACTTACGTCACCAAGATCATAATTTTCGGGTTCAATCGTTATTTGAGGTCGCTCAGCCGGGGCTGACGCAAGAAGTTCTTCTTTGATTTCTTTTTGTTTATTTTCATCAATTAAAGACCTTAATCCATATTCTTTTGTATAAGCTAAGATAACTTCATTTTTGGTAGTTTTTGTCTTAACCAAAGAATCAATATAATCCATGCTTTCCTGAGCCATTTCGCAATCACATTCATCTAAAGGATCACCGCAACAGGCACACACAAATACAGGATAAATATCTTCTGCCAAAGCCAACTCTGCTTCATTGGAAATATTAATTCCAGCAGGATCTAATAAAGAAGAGTCAATTGAACCACTAAGAGTCCCCAATCTGTTCTCTTTAATCAACCAAATACTTCCAGCCAAACTGAGCACCAAAGCAATTCCTGAAACAATTAATAAAGCTTTATAATTTTTCATTTATATTTTTTTATCTTTTAGCATCCTCCCACCATACCTATTCCTCCCCCGGTAGGAGCTTCAAAGTTTTCTACATCAAAGCCTTCCGTAAAAAATATTTTTCCGTCTTTACTGATATAAGAAAGAAATGTTTGCCCTTGAATTGAAACAGGAATTTTGTAAAGACCACTCTCTTCGGAAACCTCGGAAAGAGAAGCCTTGGCTTGCCCTTGTAAAAGCTCTCTATTAATAAACTCTTCTGTTGTTTTTTTAGCTTCTTCCGAAGAAAGAGTCCGAACACCGCGTTGTCCGGGGTTTGAAAGAATAATTGCCCCGGAGAACAATAATCCGAGAATAATAACTATAATTGGATATTTGCTATTCATAATATTTGCTCATATTAATTTTTACTAACAACCTCCGACCATGCCGCTCGGTTCAGCACCCGCTTCAATTCCTCTATTTTCGTTAGTTGTTAAACTTACATAATTTACCTCTATGTCTTGTTCTTTCATAACCGACGCTTTTTGCTCATGACTACCGGGGAAGAAAAGAACTTTCCATTTTCCCACTTCTGAAAGAATTTCCTCACCAGTCATGTCGGAATTTAAAATAAGATATTTTGTAATTCCACGCATAGCAAAGCTATGAGCACAGCCGCAAGCACTTTCACCATTTTCAAAAATTATTGAATCAGCTCCACAACAAAATTCACAAGAAATTCCGCCATGCATATTGTGCAGAATATCAATATATCTTTCTAAGTCTGCTCCTTGAAGTTCGGTGTTTCTGTCTATTTCTGCCATTACCTCGATAGTTGAGTCCGCCTCTCTCGGTGCATTGGGAGAGACATCATCATAACTTATATCAAGATCTTCCCCGTAAACAGGTGGAATCCCGATAGGAATTATCTCTGAGACTTCTCCGTTAATTGTTTCTTCCACTCTCTCCCCTTCAGTTACTTTTATTTCTAAATCTTCTTGGGTTTGGATAGAAACTACCTCTTCTTCTAAAGCCTCCAAAAAAGAACCAAAGACCCCTCTGTCAATAGAAATAAAAAAGGTGAAAACTATCACTAAACCCATAGCAACAAATTGCCAATTTCGGATAATTTTATCTTTGTTTTGATTTTCTTCTGTCATATTTTTATTTATTATTATTTCCATTCTTATATATCTCCAAAAGTTCTTTAATTTTTTCTTCCCTTTCTTTTGGGCTTTTCCCTTTAATCGCATCCGTAACACAAGTATTAAGATGATTCTCTAAGATCATCTCGTTTGCTTTGCGCAGAGCGGCAATTACCGCTTCGTTTTGTTTTATAATATCAATGCAATACTTATCTTCCTCTACCATTTTTTTAGCACCCTTTAGGTGTCCGGAAAGATAGCTCATTCTGTTTATAATTTGTTTTTTCTTTTTTTCTTCCATATTTTTTTCATTTTTACAAACCCACCCCAGGGGGGTATATGAAGCCATTATAATTTATCCTCAAACTGTGTCAACCCCCTCTTCTTTTAATCAAAAAACCAATATATTATCCCAATGAGGGATATGTGCTCTGCCAGGCAGAGCACAACCCCATCTAATTGGTTTTCAGAAAATTTGCTTTTATTTTCTGGAAAAATATAATTAGTTGTTGCTTATTCATTAATAGTTCAAAAATATTAAGAAATTATCCAAAGTTTTAATTTTTTTACTGATATTCATTCTTATTTTTGTAGGAGCAGTTTATTTTGTACTTAATACGGGAAAGTACGTTGATACCACGTGGGATGAGGAAGATCTTCTACTGGGAGTGGAAAAATCACAGATAGTGATTGAGGATATCCAAGAAATCAACCTTGACACACTATTAAGGGGAAGTTTCTCCACTAAAGACACCCGTGAAATTGATGAAGTTTTCACCGCCGAAGAAATGAGTGCACTAATATCATCCGCCAACGAAGATGTTGGCCCTATAAAAGACGTCAGAGTTTCTTTTAAAGATAATGGAGAAGGAGAGGTTAGCTTTTTCCTTTCAGAAAATGTTTTTGATTTTCTAGAGACTGAAGGAATAATTTCTTCGCTTATTATTCCTCAAGTATACGCAAAAGAAGACAACGATTTTTTGAAAGACTCTTCCTCTAATCTCTCACTTACTGATGCTATTGTTAATTACATTGCCAATCTTGTTGATAATAAACCTATTTACGCTACTGGAAAGCTTTATCGCGATTCAGAAAATTCGGTACAAATAGAAATAGACTCTGTGTACGTAGGACAAGTTCCTCTTCCCGGCGATACGGTAAAAAAAGTGGAACACGAAACAGTGAGAGTTGTAAATACAATTATTTCAAAAGAAAATGGCTTCAATATTGAAGAGCTACATATTCGCGATGGTGAAATGTATTACCGAGGAACCCTGCCCAAAGAAATAGAGGGAGTAGGGCTATAAAAAATATTAAATATTGCTCAATCTAATGTAAAAGAGGGCTTTTTTATAAGCCCTCTTTGTTTTCTGTCTGTCGGTTGTCTTGGAAGTTAATAGATCACCATTGCCACGGCTGTCGGTATACAGCCGGATTCTCTCATTGTCCCTTCCCCGTACTCCATATTTTTCCATTTCTCATTATTTTGAGAATAAAAAGGAACTTTTATCTCTCATGTCTCGTGCAACAAATCTCCATTTTCGTAGGACTTCCAGTTTTAAAGAATCTCAGAAAATAATCTCTGAGATTATTCTTTGCTTGAATCAACTCACTAGAGGAATGTTTTAATATAGTCTATTTCTTTTCTTGCATCCCCTTCTTCGTCAAAGGTGCTCTCAATGATTATGGGAACCTCTTTCCCCTCTAAAGCTCTGATAATCTCATCTTGCCCGGTTTTAAATAGTAAGTAATGCTTAAACTTCTCACAAAAACCACTGATATGATATTCTACTATTTTCTCTTTAAACTCTTTCTGGAAATCACGCGCCAACTTCATCGATTTATCATTTGTATAGCAGTGTTGTAAATCCAGTGTTAAATTAAACCCATACTTGGTAATAATTTCTCCAACATCTTCTAAAGACTTTCCTTCAATTTTGTCGCTGTCCATGTTTTCCACCGAAATAGGCAGGTCCCTAAATTCAAAAAGCAAGCTCCAGTTTGTTTTTTCTTCGATATGAAAGATAAAATTACAAACTCCGTATCTGTTTTTTAAAAGTCTTAACTTTTCTAAGATTCTCTTTACCTTTTCTTCTTTTTCATTTGCAATTTTCGGGACGTGAACAGAAATAAACCGAAAAGAAGACAGGTCGAGGTCCTGACCTAAAAAACAATCGATAATTTCTTCATTAGAGCAGTGCATTTCTATAGCATTCCCATAATCTTTTTTCCAAAAAGAAAGACCACTGCTTAAAGAATTATGACTTATTTCCGGAAACACTCTATAAAAATTTCCGCTGCTTAACCCGATAATCATGTCTCGATTCTATCACAAAAAATAAGAAACGCATTCCCGTTCTTTAAGATTGTGCTGTGCCAAGCACAGTAAAACGCCCGGGCGGAGTGATAAAAAATAAAAGCG
>CAZBGG010000030.1:0-10115 GCA_964491305.1 uncultured Methanosarcinales archaeon | reverse complement strand
CAGGGTTGGCAGAAAAGCGCCTTCAACTATAGCAATAAGAGTTGTCTAACAAGCATAACATTTAAATAAGTATGTTGTTTCTTCATTATGGGTATGGAATACTACGAGAAAGTTTCTCAACAGGCAAGAAGGGATATAAAGGTGGCAGATCACATGCTAAATGTTACCTATAAGTTTGTCAATGATCCAAAAATGCTTCTCACTGTTGTCCAGCGTCTCATGGAGGCTGTAAAGAACACAATGGCAACAGTGTTATATTATGAGAGATTATACAAACGTATACCGCCTTTTGAGGAGAGTTTTGACTCGATGTACAATATGTTCAAAGCAAGGTGCACAAGGAGGTACAATATTAATGTTGAGTACATAAAACTTGTGGAAGACTTGCGCCATATACTTGAGCAGCACAAAAAAAGTCCCGTAGAATTTTCCAGGAAAGATAAGTTTGTTATTTGTTCAGATAATTATCGAATGCAAGTAATTACTTCAGAAGATATAAAAAAATATATAAACAAAGCTAAGTTATTTCAAAAAGAGGCGGAGAGGATGGTGAATTTGAATGGAAGAAGCAATGCATGATGCCAAGCAAGAATTGAAGAGAGTAGATCACTTAATTTATGTGAGTTTGAAATATACCCGTACAGCGGACGTCCTTAAAAATGTTATAGAAAGGCTTCTCAGTGCTTATGATAAAATGGTGCTGGCCCTCTTAAGGATGGCAAAAGAAAAAGGGCTAATTGAAGATGTAAGCCCGGCTCCCCTTAGAAGGTATGAGCAAGTGAAGGAAACATTTCCTGAAGAAAAAACATTTTTGGATATTGCAGAGTTTTTCGTGTATATAAAAAAATTAAGCAAGCTTGAATATGGTAGTGAATGCGAATATAGAAGACATGTGGCTATGCTATTCGAGATTGACGGAAAAAAGGTCAAATTTGATATAGATACTGCCACAGAATATTACAAGACTGCCAAGGAACACTCCTTGTATTTGGAGAGCCATATTATGAAAAATGACTGAATTTGTTGCTGTAATTTCAGCAAAAGGTGGCGTGGGAAAAACCACTACAAGTATAAACTTGTCATCGGCCCTGGATTATTTTAAGAGGGATGTTATTGTTCTGGATGGAAATTTTACCAATCCTGACATTGGCATACACCTCGGGAAAGCTTTCTTACCAAAAAGCTTCCATACAGCTTTAAAGGGCCACCATCATATCAACGAAAGCGTATATAAACATTCCTCTGGACTAAGGATCATACCAGGGAATATCTCCTATAACGAGGCAATTAATAACAAAAAGGAGAATATTGTTGATGTAGTGAGGGATTTGACAAACTTTTCAGAAGTAGTAATAATTGATAGTTCTCCTGGTATTGGAGATGATTGCAGGGCGGTTCTGAAGGCTGTTGATTATGTGCTTATAGTGACAACTCCTGATATATGTTCTGTTACTAATTCTATAAAAACAGTTAAGCTTAGCAAGGATCTTAATAAAAAAATCCTTGGAGTTGTTGTCAATATGATGAGGGGCGAGAATTATGAGTTAAGCGTAGAAAATATACAGACAATGACGGGTCAAAAAGTTGTTGGTTTTATTCCTTATGATCATGGTTTCAGGCAATCTATACAAAGAAAGACTCCCCTTGTAAATACGGAACCTACTAGTCAGGCTTCTATAGGGTTTAAAAAATTAGCTGCAAATCTGATGGGTAAGCAATATATGACAAATATTCAAAAAAATGAGACAGGACCTGATTTTAAGAAAATATTGAAAAGATTTGGTCTTTAGGAGAGCGATTTATATGCTTAAGAAGTCAAATAAAAAGAATAGAGATGATGGAAAAAAAGATGAGCTTGAAAGGATTCTAAAAAAAGAGAAAAGAAGAGATTATCTGGCAAGAAAGAATCTTAATCGGTTTTTTTACTGGCAAACCCTGTTTGTTATATATATATTGAACTTTGCAGCTATTTTTTTGGTCTCACCCTTTATATTTGTTATTGATGGAATCTTGAGCTATTTTTTGGTGGCTATAATCGCCATTTCTGTGGGTTCATTGCTGAATACGATTACTGTTTCTATTGAAAATCTTGAGCTTAAACACCATTATGTTGCTTTCCTTTCTATTCCTTTCTTAGCAGTAGTTGATTTGGTAGTTTTTTTCGAATTGCTTGATTTTTTGGGAGAAAAATTTGAAATGGAGCCGGGATTTAACGAATCTGTTTTGATAATATTATTTCTCGTGGCTTTTGTTATCCCTTATGTATATAGTTCTATAAAGAATGTTTATTGCAATGGCGTGAAGTAGTTTTAGAGGTAAACTTTTTAAAAACTTATATTGTCCCCTTCTCCATGGCAGCAAAAAATGAAGGAGAAAAAGGTATAACCGTTAAAAAAAAAGATGACATATCAGAGTGGTACAGTCAAGTAATACTTAAATCTGAAGTTGCTGATTATGCTCCAGTGAAAGGTTGCATGGTTATTAGGCCTTTGGGTTATTCCATATGGCAGAATATTGTTAACCTTCTTGATAGTAATATAAAAAAGAAGGGAGTACAAAATGCATATTTTCCGTTATTTATTCCTGAAAGTTTTTTTGAAAAGGAGGCCGAACATGCAGAAGGCTTTAAGCCTGAAGTAGCCTGGGTTGAAAGGAAAGGTGAAGAAGGTGAAAGGCTTGCTGTCAGGCCCACTTCAGAGACAATAATGTATTACTCCTACGCTAAATGGATTAGAAGTTGGAGAGACCTTCCATTGAGGATGAATCAGTGGTGTAATATTGTCAGATGGGAAGTCAAGGATGTTAAAATGTTCTTGCGCTCCAGAGAGTTTTTATGGCAGGAAGGTCATTGCGTATATGCATCTGAAGATGAAAGGAACAACGAAACAAAAGAATACCTCGAGGAATATAGGAAGGTAGTAGAAGATCTACTGGCACTTCCTGCTCTTTTGGGTGTAAAAACTGAAAGCGAGAAGTTTGCGGGAGCAGATAGAACGTATACAATTGAATCAAGGATGCCAGATGGCAAAGCTTTGCAGATGGCAACAAGTCATGACCTGAGCCAGGGTTTTGCAAAGGCTTTTGGAATAAAATTCATAGGTAAGGATGAAAAAGAGCATTATCCTTATCAGAATTCGTGGGGCCTTTCAACAAGAACCATAGGGGCCTTGGTATTGACTCATTCTGATGATAAGGGATTGGTTTTACCACCGAGGGTCGCTCCAACAAAGGCAGTTATTGTCCCTATTATTTTTGAAGATAGCAAGGAAGAAGTTTTTGATAAGTCTGCTGAGATTTGCAAAGAGCTAAATAATGCAGGTTATGAATCTTTTGTTGATTACAGGGAGGAATATTCTTCCGGATGGAAGTTTAATGAGTGGGAGATGAAAGGAATTCCTATCAGGATTGAAATAGGTCCAAAGGATCTGGAAAAAGGAAGTGCTGTTCTGGTAAGACGAGATACTGGTGATAAATTTTTTGCAAGCTTTGAATCTCTAAGTACAGAATTACCCAGGGTAATGGAAGAGATGCAAAAAGATTTATTCGAAAAGGCTAAGGGAGAATTTGAAGGTAACATAGTGGATGTTGAAAGTTGGGATGATTTCAGGAATGGCATAGAAAATAAAAAATTTATAAGAACATTCCATTGCGGTGATACTGCCTGTGAGGAGGAAATCAAGCATGAGACAAGCGGTGCCACAACCCGTTGCATAATTTCAAGTGATGTAAGCGGTAAATGTGTAAAGTGTGGGAAGGCAGCTGCATATTCCCTTTATTTTGCGAAGAATTACTAGAACCAATAACATACCCTTATGAATTACAGAGTAAACAGATTTTTTGTATCATGTGGAAAAAGATGTTATTATGCAGGTGATACAATAAATTTATAAAAACAACATTTTTTTGATAAATTTATGGCTAAATGGAAACGGCAAAAGGAAAGGCAGCAAAGTAGGGTATCTTTTTTAAGGTTTGATGATGACGAGACGAAAGATCTAGTTGTTTCTGATTGGGATTTTCAAAAAGGTTCTTCAGGAAGTCTTTTTAAATGTTATATTACAGCTGAAAATGGGGAAGATGTTGATAAAGTCTGGTATGTTTGGGATTATAATTTTGTTCAAAAACTAAAGAAGAGATTAGGTGTCAAATACATTGCGGGAGAAAAAAAGATAAAAGTTACCATGCACAAAGATGATGAAGATGAAATCTATTTCGAATTGCACTGATAGTTAGAACGAATCTTTTTCCGCTAGTTCGGCTTTCTTTATAAGTAAGCGCGCAACATCCTCACTTTCAGAAATTATAATTTTTTCTTTAATTACTATCCGTTTTTTAAACATTGGGCAATCAAGCACAAGACTTTCAAATTCGCCCCCTTCTCCTGCAATATTCAATCCAAAAGCATTATTAAGCCTCACCAGCTCATCAACATCCCTATGTGTGATCTTTTTGCCCAACCATTTTTTCCCAAGCCCATAACAGGCAACAGAAGAAAAAATTATCTTAAACCCTTCATTTAAGAGAGATCTCATTTCATCTTCCTGATTTAAATGCCATAAGGGTGAATAAACCTCCAATTCAAGTTCTTCACATATATTTTCAATCCGTTCCTTTTGATATTTGCTGAAAATTGCTCCTGTCACAATGCCATCTATGTCATAAGCTTCTTTAGCCTCTCTAATAACATCGTATAAGTCACGAAGCTCCTTCTCTTTAATTCCTTCTGTTTCTTTCTCCAGCAAAGGTAAGTCCATAGACTCGGCCTGCAAACTGGTGATATCTATGTTGGGGGTGTGGAACATGTATGAATCGGGATTCTTGCTTTTGATTGTTATTATGCAACTGAGATTATAGTTATTCTTTTTCATCAGATAAGACGCATATAAACCATCCTTGCCACCACTAATCATAATTCCCAACCTTGAAGAGCTGCGTTTACTCGGCTTGTCTTTAAAATTCTCGTTACTTTCCATTCTAGATTACCTAAAGCCTAACCCCTGAATAGGCAACTTATATGTTTCATTTGGATAAAAATAATATTCGGGAGACTTCTTAAATCAAATTGTTAAGTATATCATCATGAAGTGCGGTGTTTGAAATCACTAAATCACTCCTTTCAACTCTCCAGGGATTGCCATTGAAATCCGTAGCTTTACCGCCGGCCTCTTTTGTTATAAGAACTGTTGCAGCAACATCCCAGGGGTCTATCTGCAAGGTTATATAACCATCTGCTCTTCCACTGGCTACAAAACCTCCTTCAATTGCCGCACTTCCAAGTTTCCTCATATCTTTTATTTTTGGATAGATATTTGAATAAATTTCTGCGAGCCTCTTATTGTTCTTGCTACCACCTTCACAGGTAACAATATACGAATCACTTATTTTTCCTATCGTTGAAACACTAATTTTTTTGCCATTTAAAAAAGCCCCTTTATTTTTTTCAGCAAAATAGAGCTCATCAAGATAAGGTGCATAAACTACGCCCAAAATCACCTTGTTTCTTTTTGAAAGGGCAATTGATACAGAAAAAAAAGGATTGCCTGATGCAAAATTACCTGTACCATCAAGGCTGTCAACAATCCATGTATATTCATTATCCTTATCAATTACTCCAGATTCTTCAGTCATAAGGTTATGTTCTGGAAACGCGTTTTCAAGCTCTTTTTTGATTATTTTATCACTTTCTATATCATATCTTGTAACTATTTCTTTTGACATTTGTCTTTCGGCAAACAACAACTCATCCTTTTTGAAATTTTCTAGCAGGAATTTTCCCGCTTTTTTGGCAGTATTTTTGGCAGTTTCTATCATTGTCTTGGTATAAATATAGTGTAGATTTAAAAAATTTGCTATGATAAAATTCATTTGTTGAGTAGATTTTATTAATAAACGAATATTCTCCAAAAAAATGTATACAAATAGCATCTTCATCTTCAGAAGGGATTTAAGATTGGATGACAATACTGCTCTGAAGATAGCCGCCTCAAAATCAAAAAGGGTTTTATTGTGTTTTATTCTGGACCCTAAGCAGACTGAAGAAAACGATTACAAAAGCCAAAGAGCCATTGATTTTATGATTGAAGGCATTTTTGACCTTCAAAAACAGCTAAAAGGAAAGAATAATAAGAGATTATATGTGTTTTATGGCAGGCCTAAGGATATATTGAAACGCATTATCCCGGAAATCAAAGCAGAAGCTGTTTTCGTGAATAAAGATTACACACCGTTTAGTGCAAGCAGGGATAGAGAAATTAAAGAGATTTGCAAAAATGAAAACATAGCATTTGAGAGTTTCGATGATTATCTTCTGAACCCACCTGAACTGGTTTTGAAAAATGATAACTCGCCTTATGTTGTTTTTACGCCTTTTTATAAAAAAGCGCTTTCTCTTGATATTAACACCCCGGTTATTTTGGATAATTATCCCTTTTATAGTAAAGGATTGTCTGATAATAAAAATAAATTGAGAAGTCTATATTCAGGGGTGGGGAAGGTCTTATCGGGAAAAAGGAACCAGGCAACTAGTATTTTAAAAAAAGCAGGTGAATTTGAGAATTACAAACAGTTAAAAGATTTCCCATCCAGCGAGGCAACTACGAGGCTTTCACCATACATTAAATTTGGCTTGGTTTCAGTGAGGGAAACATACCATCATTTCAAAAAGAGTCTTGGCATTAACCATCCTTTGATAAGACAGCTTTACTGGAGGGATTTTTGGACTTACATAGCCTATCACAATCCTCATGTTTTTGGCAACTCTTTTTATAAAAAATATGATAGAATCAAATGGGAAAACAACAAAAGCAAATTTAATTCATGGGGTGAGGCCAGGACGGGCTTTCCTATTGTTGATGCAGGCATGAGGGAGTTGAATGAAACCGGTTTTATGCATAATAGAGTAAGGATGATTACCGCTTCATTCTTGGTTAAGGACTTGCAAATAGATTGGCGTTTAGGAGAAAGATATTTTGCCCAGAAGCTGGTGGATTATGACCCTGCTGTAAATAATGGTAACTGGCAATGGGCAGCGTCAACTGGCTGTGACGCTCAGCCTTATTTCAGGATATTTAATCCATGGAGACAACAGGAAAAATTTGATTTTGACTGTAAATACATTAAAAGATGGATTCCTGAATTAAATTCTTATAGTAATAAAGAAATTCACGGCATTTATAAAAATCCAGTTGTTGGTTATCCAAGGCCTATAGTTGAACACAAAGCACAATCCATGAAAACAAAAAGCCTTTATGTGAGAGCTTCCCGTCTGGAAAAAAAACAAATAATCAACTAAGCAGGCCTTTTATTATCAGGTCTGTTGCCTCGTCCTCTGAAAGACCCCTGCTCATAAGAGTTTCCAGCTGCTTGTTATCCACCCCGCCAATTGCTGCTTCGTGGGTAACATGAGCTTTTGGATGGCCTACTTCGACTATTGGTATTGCCCTTGCCACCGCGTTATCTTTCATTATTTCTTTGCAATCAACATGCCCTCTGGCATTTTCAGCTGTAGCCTTAAGCTCGTTGTGGACTTCTGCTCTTGAATTGCCTGTAACTGCTATTCTTGAAGTAAGCACACCTGTTGCGTTTTTTCCCTTAAGATGACCAGTTTCTTTTATCTTGATTCTATCATCTTCTTTTCCACTTATTTTTGCTGTCATTTCCATTTTGCTGTTTTCTTCTGAATGTGTTTCATAATCAATATCTATTATACCCACTCTCCCCTTGATTAATTCAAAATCAGTCCTGAATTTCGCATTTTTCCCAACAAATACTCTGGCTTTTGGATAAACCTTAACTCCTCCGGTCTTTCCATGTATATGCTTTTCAAGGTATGTGTAGTCTGCGCCATCACCTATTTCAATATAGCCGTCCATTATATGACTCACATCTTCACCATCAGGAAAAACGCAATGAGCAAGAATACTAATCTTGGAATTCTTTTCCATTTTAAAGTCCAGATTTATTTTTTGCTTTCCTTTTTTATGAAGCATTCCAAAGCACATATGTGCGGGCTTTTCAATTATAGTATTTTCTTTCACAAGAACCTTGATATTCACACCATCTTCAGTTTCTTCAGTATTTATTATCAAGCCTTCAACAGTGTTGCTGTCAAGAACCTGCGAATGATTTATAGCCAGGAACGGGGTATCTTTATCTTTTTTTGGATTGATATGTGCTGCTTTAAAAAGATCATCACTTCTCATTTGTTTCACCCTCCTCCTCAAGTTCATGTGCATCGGGTCTTTCACAAGGGATGCATTTTTCCTTAAAATAAGGTAATATGGTATCTATCTTGCCCTTCTCGACAACTTTGCCGCAACACATAAGGAAAGCATGCTCTGCTTGCTCTAAAACGGTTGGGCTATGAGTGATAAGGATTACAGTAATTCCCTGAACTTTTAGCTTTCGGATGGCTTGGAATATATTTTCAAGGGATGAGACGTCAATGCCTGAGTCTGGCTCATCAAGCATTACAAGCTTGGGTTTCATTGCAAGTATGCTTGCAAGCTCAAGTTTTTTCCTTTCTCCACCACTTAATGATTTGTCAATGGCCCTGTTTTTATAATTAGCAGGATTTAAACTCACTGATTCAAGTAATTCGTCAATCTTCTCGTCGCTTATTCCTTTATCCGAGGCCATTAAAAAATCTCTTATTCTCAGGCCTTCAAATCTTGCAGGCTCCTGCCAGGCCATTGTTATTCCTTTTTTGGCCCTCTCATCAAGAGGAAGATTTTTGATTGACTCATTTTCAAAAATTATGTCGCCCTTAAAATCTCTATAACCATGTCTTCCCATTATAGTGGAAGCTAGTGTGGATTTGCCCGCTCCATTGGCGCCGACAATAGCGTGTATATAGCCCTCCCAAAGATTAATTGAAATATCCTTTAGAATCTTTTTTCCATCAAGAGTCAAGCTAAGGTTTTTAATCATTAATTTACTCATATTTTCCACCAGTCGGAAAGAATTTATGTATATTTAAAAAGTTTATTCAATTTACTTTTTATATTAGGTAGTCCTACCCACTCCTATGCATAAACCTGATTATGAAAATAGTATTGTTAATCTTGTTAGCTCCGTTTTAAGAGGTCAGGGTAAACTCAAAACTGGTACTAGGTTGGCAAAGCCCCTGAAGCAATTACCTGAAAACAAATTTGATAAAAGAAAGACTCTCCTGATTATCATTGATGGTCTGGGTTATGATTTTCTGCTGCGACATGGCAAGGGAAGTTTTTTGTACAAGAACATCAATTCCAAGATAACTTCTGTTTTCCCCCCCACTACTGCTTCCGCGATAACTTCTTTTTTTACAGGGGAGGTTCCTGCTGAGCATTGTAGTACTGGGTGGTTTATCTGGCTTAAGGAGGTAGGTTGTGTTGTAAAGATTCTTCCTTTTGAACCAAGATGTTCAGATATTCCCTTTTCAATTTCAGGAATATTCCCGTATGAGTTTATAAGAGGCCAAAGTGTTTTTGATAAGGTTAGAGTGAAATGTGGTGTTGTTAATAAAAGAGATATCATATATTCAGAATCCAGCGAAAAGTTCTTTGGAGAACATCAAAGATTTCCTTATACGACTTTAAATGGTTTTTTCCGGCAAATGAAGAGCTCTTTGAAAGGAAACGAAAAAAAGCTTATAATTTCTTACTGGCCGGAGTTTGATGCAATATCTCATCAAAAAGGAATAAATCATAAGGAAACCATCGAGCATTTTAAAGTCCTGGATTCAAAGATTGAAAGATTTGCCAAATCAACCAAGGATACAAAAATATTGATAACCGCCGACCATGGTCTTATAGACTCCACAGGTAAAAAAATAATTTATCTAAAAGATTATCCAAAACTAAAAAATATGTTGAGAATTCCACTTTGCGGGGAACCCCGCCTAGCATATTGCTATGTAAAGTCAGGAATGGAGAAAGCTTTTGAAACTTATGCTTCAAGTTTAGAATGGTGTGAATGTGTCCGCAGCATTGAACTTGTTAAAAAAGGTTTTTTTGGAAAAGGTAATAATCTCGATCTGATGGATAGAATAGGTGATTATTGCATTGTTATGAGGGAAAATTATGTACTTCTAGATAAGGTTCATGGTGAGGAGTTCCACGATTTAGTTGGTTTTC
>CAZBGG010000029.1:0-11459 GCA_964491305.1 uncultured Methanosarcinales archaeon | reverse complement strand
TAGCAGAATAGATCTTTCTTCAAAAATTAAATCGTGCCTAAATTTTTATTGTTTTGTCTTAAAAATAATTTTTGGATGAAGCCTGAAAAATCGAAACATTTATATATAACTAATTGCAGGAAATGGATAAGTGCTAATTTAACTTATAAAAGAGGAGATATACTATGAACTCAATGAACTCGAAACTGATTATATTGACGATTGTCATAATGATTTTAGGTACACTTTCTGTGACTGGCCTTCCAACGAGGGTGAATGTCTCTATGCATGAGGTTGTTTACAACAATGTGACCTTTGCAAAGGATTTTGATTTGGAAGAAGATAATCCTTATTGTGAGATCCTTGGTACCATGAATGTAACCAACCCAAGCAATGAAACTGTTTTTGATGCTTATATCAGTTTTCGAAACATTGATAGGTTAACCACTGATTTTGTCCACTGGAGCGGGAGACCGGGCTCAATGGACGGTGGAGGCTCTTTCCAATCAGTTGATGTGGAAGAGGATATTGGTGATGATGTGAATGATTATACTCTGCCTATATATCTTGATAATGAGATTTCAGATGATTATGCATACATAAACTCCTCGCACTTCATTTTCAATCTTAGCAGTGAAGATGAATTAATAGCCATTGAGTTCGAGAACGACGGGGCAGTTGTTGAAAATATTACCGATGGAGAAAATGTTGAACTTGATATGGAAGTTGAAATAGTTGGTGAAAGGGTATATGGTAATTTGTCCATAAATGGTACCGTTGATCAGGGAGAACCTTTGTTGAGTAATGAAGAAGTATCCATTACCATAAACAGGTACATTGAAAGTCCTATTATTTTGCATATCCCTGAGTTGAGGGCTGGAAACTATACTAAGTTTAAGTACAATGTGACCTGTGAAGGTACACAGCCTCCGGTTACTATAGAAACCGATTATAAAAGTAACTCAACGGATTATCCGGATATACACAGGAAGGTTTTGGCTGGCTACAACTGGACCATAACCCAGACCGCGTTTAATAATTTTTATCTTGGAGAGGATGTGACCAATGTTAATATAAGCATCAGTACGATGAATGTTACATGGAATGAGTCTTCTTTTGATTTTGCTTTGCAGGAGCTAATTGAGGATGGAGATCACATTAATGTCGAGGAGCATTCCGAAAATTATTGGTGGTGGAATCCTTCGGGAGGTAATCTAAGCTACAATGAGAGCGTTAATATAAGTTATGTTGTCAGGGCGCCTCATTCCGTGCCGGCTACTGCCACGTACAGGGCGCTTTTGGAGCAGATTCATTATGATGCGCCATTTTTGATGTCCAACCTTACGATTAATGACATCAACGCATCCGCTGATTTGATATTTGAGGAAGAAAAGAGGATTCATAGTCCTGCAGATGATGATGAGAACAAGAATGTCACATGGGAGGCAAGGCCTCACGTGGCGGTTCCAATCAATATAAGCTATGAGCTTAATAAAGTTAGTATGTGGGTTACAAGCGGGCAGGATCCAACCAATTATACAGGGTTGAATAAAACATATGAAAGCGAGGAAGAAGGAGAGCCCTTGAAGGAGATCAATATTACGGAGAACTGGGAGACTGATTCTTCAAATCACTGGAGATTCAATTACACTGACTCATCCGACCCTCCGATCGTATGGATTAAGCCTGAATGGTTGATAACCAACAATTACGGCCAGATTATGAATTATTCAAGGACTGTTGATGGTGAAGACCTGTATCTTAAGTACATATATGTTATACATGGTTACTGGCTACAGATAAACAAAAACATCACAAGCATAGGGGAAGACCAGTACTCTGTCTTTACATATGTTGAGAACATAGGAACAGGATGGACCCCTGAAGGAGAGATGGTTGCTGTTTATGATTTTGTGCCTTCCGAGTTTGATGCCTATAATTTCAGCATAACTGATAATATGAGGAATCAAAGTGTAGGGGAGCCAGGAACGGAGTACCATGGTGATTCTTACAGATGGAACATTCCGTGGAAGGATGGTAAGAATTCTTCCTTAGGTCCAAAGAATGGTCCGGACGCGACGACGTGGGATGAATATTCCTGGAATGTGACCTATATGGTGAATGGAACTGGTGACTACAGGGCCACAGAATTATACATAGTGGGTTTAGATCCATTTAAAGTTGATGGAGCGGGAGCTTCACCAATAATTTCGGTCATCTCTGGATTGCAGACACACTCTAAGGAAGTAATCTATGTAGCAATATTTGCTTTCCTTGTGATAGTGAACGTAGCTAATCTGTTGATGACTAGCAGTATTAACAGAAAAATTAATTAATTAATTGTGTTTATCTAATTAATTATGCCCTTTTGGGCATTAATTTTTTTGTTAAAAAGGGGGGGGGTTGAACATTAATATTTATAAGGTAATAGGATATATAGCAGTGTTACTATTTGCTTTCCAATTTGTTTTTGCTGATGTGATTGTTTTTAATAATTATGAGACTACTACTACCCTTCAGGATGGTCATTTGCAGATTGAGAGAGAAATAACCCTTCTAAATGTTGGTTCTGACCCAATTATTCCTGGTGAGCTTCATTTTAGGATACATGAGCTAAAGAACGGGGAATATGTTGGTTCCCAAATAAGGAATGTCCAGGCCCATGATGATTATGGGGAGGAAATTGATAGTCGGCTGGTTGAAGGTGAAGAAGAAACACAGTTGGTCTTAAGCCATTGGGAGCCGATTATACCTCAATTTAACTATAATATACACCTTAATTATGAGATTGTTTTTGAGGCAGGAGGATTTTTGTTTTCAGAGTTGATTGTTCCTGTTGAAGAGACTACTATCCCAATAAGAAACAGTGAAAACAAGATACATATTCCTGAGAGGTACAGTGTTACATATGCTCCTGATGCGGATGTAAGGATAATTGAAAAAGAGAACGGCAAGTATACAGAGGTCTCCTGGGATGGTCTTGAGCAGATGCCTGTTGAATACACTGTCCTGCCCCTCCCAAGATTGGGGGTAAAGGCTGTTAATCTGTTCTGGGGAGTAATAATAGTAGTAACCCTTATATCATCATACATCTTGCACAGAAAGTTGAGGTAGAAGAATGTTTTTAAGATTATTTTTTCTTTCATTACTATTTGTTATAGTTTTCAGCTTTCTTTGCGCAGCATCTGAAGACACATTTTTGTTTGTTGATATAAATGAGACAGGGAGGGTTGTGAATTATTATGATGAGTACTATATTGTGAATGTTAACGGTACTTTTGATATAAGGAACAATTATAATTCAACCCATTATAATGTTAAGATTCCATTTGATATTGGCACTTTGAACATCTTTGAAACCTCTTCTACGGACTATATAGGGGATGATGAGATTAGATTTTACAAGTTCTTGCCATTTGAATCCAAATCATTTACTTACCAGATAAGGGGTATAATTGCAACAAATCCTGTTGTGAATAATGAAAGCGTGCTAAGGTCTTCTATTAATTTAGACAGGTCGGAGGTAGAGCCCATCTTGATATCCAGGCTTCAAAAGGCAGATATAGAAAAATTTGATGTTGATACCACCGATATGCAAAGTGTAAAAAACAGGCGTGCTATCAGCCTGATGCTTGAGAATCCTACGGATATTACCTACAACATTTCCTCTGTGAATGTTTTAAAAACACCTGACCAGAATTTAGATGAAGATAATATACTTGATAAGTGGGTTTTTCCTGAGAACAAGTCGGTCCTGGTTTTTGAGCCACATAGTAGGTGGAATGACTACGTAATGGATTATAACGCGTCCCCTGGCGAAGTTTATTGGCTCCGGACAAAGGTTGACAGCGAGCCCCTGATTTATATTAATGATTATCATGACTTGAATATCTTTAGGCAGGATGAGATTGATACTCCCGAAAACATAACTGAGAAGGAGTTTGAAGACCTGGTTAACAGGACAGACTACCTTGATCATATGATGTATGCTCAAAAAAGCTATTCCAATACGCATCTTAATCCTGGAGATACTGTTGATGTGGATATAAAGATCAATAATTTTGCTCCAATTAACAGAAATATAACTATTGAAGATTACATTCCTGCAGGTTTTGAAATAGTTTCAGAGGACATTCCTGCTAAGGATTCCCCTCAGAATATATCATGGAAGAAGAACATTAATCCTAATAGCATCCTCAGGGTAAGATACCAATTAAAGTATGTTGAAGAAGGGATGCTTGGCCTGGATTATTTTAAGCCGGCAATAGTCAGGTACGGCGATAAGATGATATATACTGGCAGGACTTCTTTCATTCATAGGTATATCCCTGAGAAAAAGTTATTTATCCAAAAACATGTAAAGGGTTCTGGTAATGGAAAATACCGGGTTGAGATTATCCTGAAAAATATAGGTAAGGGCAGGCTGGAGAATCTTTATGTAAAAGAATTTTTGGATGGAGAGGATGTTTTCAGCGAGATAACAAAGGAACCAGAGGAGAGGGGGCTTTGGCTTATATCTGAAATCGATGGAGGTGACAAATGGAAGGTTTCTTATGTTACAGATGAGAATAGGAACCTTTATTCCCTTCCCCAGGTATTGGGTATAGATGAGGAATTGGTGCTTAAAACCCTTATTGCGGAAAATTACATAACAGAGGAGTGGCTTGTAACTGAGATGGCCTTGATGGAAAAGATTGGGATTATAGCGGTTTTGGGAGCTGTGTTAACACTGGCGGTGTTAATAAGGTACAAGAAAAGGAAAAAAGAATGGACTTTCAGGAGATTTCAAAAGCAAATTGATAAGCTAAAGTCCGATACTGCACCCAGCGCTTCTGTTTCCATTGATTACCTAAAGAACGCCTCAAGAATAGAAAGTAAGGGCGATGATGCAAAGGAGGGCTCCGGAGATATTAATTCAGGTGGGGATAATGCAGGAGCATCCAAGAAAAGCGGTAAAAAAAAATCTAGCTCTTATGAGGATTATCTGAGGAAGGAAGCTCATGAGAATATTGACCATTTGAAAGAGCTTCATGAGGATGTTGAAAGAAAGTCCTGATCTATTTCTTTTATAATGATTTCATTACCTTCTTTTTTTATAATGTAATCATCGGTGTAGTTGATTTTATCTTTCACTTCTTTTATGAATTCCAGGTTGACTTCTTTTGTCCTTTTTATCTCATCATCAAAATTATGCTCAAAAAGCCCCGGACTGCAGATTTCCATATCCACCCCTCTAGTGGCACAATCAACAGCTTCCTGCATATCCAGTGTAAATCCGATGGCTTTCTCGCTTGTACTTTCTGCTATGTCAACTAACTGGACGGCAAAGCTTAGGAAAAGCACTGCAAATATAGGAAATATAATTAGATTCTTTAGCATAGTAACCCCCAAACACCTTGTTGTAAGGGAATTTATTAGGGTTATAAAAATTTTTTCATTTTTACGATTTAATAGTAGTTACAATCGCCTCCGTAAAACATTTAAATTAGTCTACTCAGTTTTTTTAAGATGAAAAAAGATGTAATAGCTGCCAATTGGAAAGAAAATAAAGAGAATTCTGAAGCCTCGGATTTTTTCCATGAAATAAAAAGAAGGTTGGTTGATGTGAGTGAAACAGAAGTTATAATCTCCCCTAGTTATGTATCTCTTGTGACTGCCTATGATATATTGAGGGATAGCTCCATAAAAATTGCTGCACAGAATATTTTCCATGAGGATAAAGGAGCTTTCACGGGCGAAGTTTCAGTTCCCATGGTGAAGAATTTTTGTAGTTATGTCATTGTGGGGCATTCTGAAAGAAGAAATATATTTGGGGAAACAGATGAAATGGTTTATAATAAGCTAAAGGCAGTCTTAAGGCATGGTTTGAAACCTATACTTTGTGTGGGGGAGACTATTGAGCAAAGAGAGAAGGGTGAAACTTTTGAAGTGATCAAGAGGATGCTTAAGCCACTGGATGAGCTTGTTACAAAAGATTTTATAATTGCTTATGAGCCGGTGTGGGCAATTAGCTGCGGCAAGGAGGATGTAAGGCCCGCTACGCCCGAAGACGCACAGGAAATCCATTGTTACATTAGAGAACTTTTAGGTGATAAGCTGGGCCATGAGGCAGGAGATGTAAGAATTCTTTATGGTGGAAGTGTTAAGCCCGAAAATATTAAGTCATTTATGGGAAAGAAGGATATAGATGGGGCATTGGTGGGCAATGCAAGCCTTGATGTTGATAAGTTTGAAAAAATTATTCGTAATAAGTAATTGTTATTCAGGGTGAGACTGTAAGGTAAAATACTTTTTCTTCGTATATTTCGTCGTTTCCGAGTCTCCGTGGTTCCCGGCTGCAGTCATCACCACCGTCATAAGCTATCATTTTACATAAATAGTTATTGGCCTGTACTCCTTCATGTGCATTACTTATATGGACAGATATTTCTCTGGATTCTCCCCTTTCAAGATTTACACATAAAGAGTCTGCGGAGGGTAAATGGCTTGCCTGGACTTCCCGGTTTCCTGGTGATAAGCACTCATAGATACCTATCTTTACATTTTCAGCCCTTTTTGTACCGTCGCTTTTAAAAAAAACTTTTTCATCAGCTCCTTCTTCATAAGATACTGCTATTCTGTCTGGTATTCCAAATGTGTCGTCGGTATTGAGATGGCTATCCGCACCATTTTTGCTGCTACCACCAAAAAAATGGATGGAAACGGTACTTACCAGCATAACCATAATTAATAAGGACAGAATAATTGATACTTTTTTTAGGTCTATTGAGCCTACTCTATTGGCTTTCATTGTAATAATTCCTTTGTTATGCGACTATCCTTAAATAAAAGCTTTTAGTTTCATAAATCTCATTATCATCTTCTGCGTTTAGTGCTGCCATTTGGCATATGTAGGTTCCGATGTCAAATTCACCGCCTCCGCCAATATTTGGTCGACCAACGTATATAAGGAATCCCGTTCTTTCTCCCCTTTCTAGGTCCACTGGCAGGGAGCTGACGTCCGGCAAACTATCGGGGTCTATATCATCCAGGCCGCCAGTACCAGTGCATTCTGTTATCCCTATAACTGCGTTTTCTGCTGTGACATCCCTTCTGTTATAAAAACCAACTTTCTCATCGGTTCCATCTGTCATGGGCAAATTTATCTCGTCTGGGACTGTAAGGGGCCTATCAGCGGAAGGTGGTCTTTCAAGCTCTCCTACATCAATTATATCAGCACCTGTACCTAAGATATTCTCTCTTATGACATTAACAAAAGCTATACCAACTCCAAGCATGGCAAAAGCCAGTACAAACACTACAATGGCGTTAACTGACAGGTTCAAAGCAGCTTTTTTGTATCTTCTTATTTTATTTCCCATTTTATTTCCTTAGTGACTCATATTCATTAATTATTAATATTATGAAAAGCATTAAGATAATCGCTCCCCCTATTATGTACGAGAATCCCTCTAAGATTGTCCTGGAAGAAACTATAGTAAACAAGCCAAACACCATTACTGCAACACCAAGCCAGAGAAATTTATCCAAAACAAGCTTTAATATTTCAAACCCTTGGGCTTGGGTCAACCTCTTTTTTTTCATTTTGTTTCCCATTTTTATTCCAGCACATCCAGGTAGAAGGAACTTCTTTCATAGATTTCCGCGTCTTCACTATAGGGGGGCTCGTTGCCACTTCTATTATATGCTACCATTGTGCATATATATGTTTCTCCTCCTGCCCACGCATCACTTACAGCGTCTATGTATATAAGGAAATCTTTCGCTTCCACTCTTCCCACATCTGTTGAATTTGAACTTACTTTAATACTATGATCTGCATAATTATCATTATCACCTATCTCACCATCACCTGTCGGTGTACAAAAGGATATTCCTATTGCAACATTTTTAACCTTATTAGTTGCTCTGTTGTAGAATCCAACAGATTCTTCAGTTCCATTTGTGGAGGATAATAATATCCTGTTTGACACGGTCAATGGCTCGTCGGCAGTAGGGGGCCTGTCAAGTTCTCTGTTATCAATTAGATGACGTGCATTTAGAATATCCTCTCTTATTATATTAACCAAAAATATACCTGCTCCCAGCATAGCAAAAATCACCACGAATATAACTATAGCTATGACTGATAAGCCCAAGACCTCTTTTTTTGCTCTTTTCATTTTCTAAACTTTTTATTTGTTTTTGGGTATTGTTTGTGAAAGTTATGCTATCCAATATTAACATAAAATCTTTTTGGAGTTCCGTAGGTATCTGTGACCCCTGAACCATCGTTTGCTTCAACTTCCATCCTGAATATATATCTTCCCTGCTCTGCGTCATCATCAACCACTATAAACACGCTCTCCATTTCCCTATCCCTGTAGTCTATTTCTATGTTCTGGTGAGGGATATAGGCCCAGTGCCCGCAATGGTTATCACAAGTGCTAAGGCTATCACATATTTCATTATCGTCGTGGTCGTATGCTCCTACACAGTCTACTGATGCATTAAAGGTTTCCCATTTAGGGTCATTATTTCTTATGCCAAATGCCAAAGTGGTATCATCTCCTCTTCTAAGGTCCAACCTATTGAAGGGTAATGCAAAAATCTCTCCGCCGCTTACCATCTGTCTTTCGATTTTCCTTTCTGTTTCTTCATCTATCCTATCACCTGCTTGAGTCATGCTGTCGCTTAACCTGTATATAATGGCTATTCCCAGTGAGAAAGATGCTATGGCAATTATTAGCATAACCAAAAAATTGGTTGATAACTCTAATGCTGCCTTTCTGTCCACTATACCTCACCTGCGTTTACCATGAATAATCTTTCGGTGAATCTCCTGTCCATATCCCTTCTAACTGTCCTTGTTTCGCCATCTGACATCTCTTCTTCATACTCATAGTATAGAGTTAATGTTACTGTTCTTTCATCTTCAAGTTTTTCAGGTACATAGCTTATAGGAACTGAGAAACTTATTTCATCATCAATCTCTTTAAGATCTTTTCCATCCGTAAGCTCACCCAGGCGCAATTCTCCTACACTTAACCTGACCCTTCTTATATTGAGTGGGGAAACCATTTCATCTTCTTTATTATCCAGCCTGATTGTAACATCTATTGTGTCAGTGTTTATATCAAATGGTCTTTTAAGATTCACATCAACGTTTACATCGAAATGGTTCCTGCTTCTTTCAAAGCTAAGGGGAATTGTTCTTTGCTCATCCCTGTCAAAGTCGGCAACGCATTTATCATCCCTGCACATCATCTGCAGGTATTCAGTTTGCTCCCTTCCCTGTTCATCTAAGTCTATTTTTCCCTCACATGTATCAGGCATGCAGTCTTCCGGACAATTGCAGTAGTCCTGTCCTTTGTCCTCTTCGCAGACATTGTTGCCACAGCAGTCATAAATTACGCTTTGAACGCATTCGCCGCCATCACATGTATAATCAAAGCAATCCCTTACAGGACAGTCGGTGTCATATTCGCATTCAGCTTCTCCGCAGCCGGAGACCAAAAAGAAAGCTAATAAAAAAAGTGTAATCATTATTTTTTTCAATCCAATCACCTGTTTAAAACTTCATATTCTTTAACTAAAAGTATCATGAATAAAATAAGAATCAAGGCTCCTGCTACCATGTATGCAAAGCCTTCTGCGGTGGTTTCGGGTGCTGAAACCACCGTGTAGAGGCCAAACGCCATTATTGCAACACCCAGCCAAAGGAATTTGTCCAAAACAAGCTTTAGTATCTCAAATTCCTGGGCTTGTGTCAATTTTTTCTTTTTCATTTTGGCTCAAATGTTTATTCCAGTACATCCAGGTAGAAGGATTCCTGCTCGTAGATATCGTCTGGATTTGCACTCCAAGGATCATCATTGCTACTATACGCTACCATTGTGCATATGTATGTTTCTCCTCCTGCCCAATCATCCACTGGATCAATGTATATAAGGAATCCTTCTCCTTCTCCCCTTTCTACATTTGTTGGAAGTGAACTTACTTCAATAGGACTATCTACATATTCATCATTATTACCTATCTCACCACCGCCGGTTGAAGCACAGTCAGAGATTCCAATTTGTACGTTGGTGACCTCATGATTTGCTCTGTTATAGAATCCAACAGCTTCTTCAGTTCCTTCATTTGAGGAAATGGAGATCCTGTTTGATACGGTAAGTGGCTCATCTGCGCTGGGGGGCCTGTCAAGGTCCTCAACGTCAATGATGTCGCCTGCAACACCAATTATGTTTTCTCTTATTATGTTAACGAAAGCTATGCCTACTCCTAGCATAGCGAAAGCCAAGACGAACACTACTATTGCATTCACCGAAAGATTTAATGCAGCTCTCCTAGATTTCTTCATTATTAGCACCTCTTTTTAAGATAATTATCATTTTTTTGTGATTAGGTATTTATAAAATTTTCTTTTTTTCCAATTAATACATTTTTTTGCTTCCGATATATTTATAAATAGCTTGTTTTTCTCGACTTTTAAGATGGCAAGGCTAAGGAAATTTTGCGCTTACAGAAGGCTGGAAAGGCCATATACAAGGAAGTCTAAGTATAGGAATCTTTCTTACATCAGGACAAGGCCAAATATAAAGATAGTAAGGTTTGAAGGGGGCAATCTTAAGAGGGAGTTCCCAACAAAGGTTGAGCTGGTGTCAAATGATCCTTTGCAGATAAGGCATAACGCAATCGAGTCAGCAAGGCTTACCACCAACAGGTATATGGAAAAAAAGGTGGGTAAGCAGGAGTTCAGGATCAGCATAAGGATATATCCGCACCATGTTTTAAGGGAGAATCCGCTTGCTTCAGGGGCCGGAGCTGACAGGATGAGTACAGGAATGAAGAAGTCATTTGGGAAGGCAATAGGAAGGGCTGCTCAGGTGAGGGCGGGCCAAACACTTTTTTGTGTATTTGTTGAGAGCAAGAATAAGGATATTGCCAAAAAGGCTTTGAAGAGGGCTTCCCATAAGTTTCCCTGCAAGTGCTCAGTGAGAGTTGCTCAGTAGTTTTGTTTACTATTTTCTAATGGTATAAAAAATTATATAAACTAATTTGTAGCCAATTATCGAATGGATTTTGTCCTTAATTATTGGGGGTATTTGGCAATACTTTTTGTTTCATTTACGGCTATTCTTCTTATAATAGTGGTTAACCATTGTTTTAGGATTGTTTCTGAGATTTTTGCTGCAAAAAAAACCAACGAGGTAATAAAGAATGAGAAACTTTACGTTCTTAAGGCGCCTATAGGGGTTATAGTAACCCTGATGGTGTTGAATATTATTTTTTCTCTTATAGGAGTGTCTGATATATTTTTCAAGATAAATAATACCATATTAGTAATAGTTTCTGCTTTGGTGTTTTTGTATTTGTTGGATGCTTTTGTAAGGATATGGCAGAGGAAATGGGAAGATGATGAGTTGCTGAAGTGCAGGACTGAATCGGTTAGCAATATATGGAGATTTTTTTGGTTGCTGGCTTTTTTGTTGATAGTG
>CAZBGG010000028.1:0-11926 GCA_964491305.1 uncultured Methanosarcinales archaeon | reverse complement strand
CAGCCTTATGTGGAAGGTGTATGTGCATCAATAGAGACCATCGAAGAAAAAAGACATAATGAGCTTTGCCCGGACAAGCCAATTGAGCCTTACGAAGAGATGCTTCAGACAGCAAAGGAGCTGGGCTTTAAAAGAAGCATAACAATTGTCGTGGGGCTTGAAAATAGTATAAGGGATTTGGATATACTGCACAATTTCATAAAAAAACACGGAATTGAAAGAATAACATTTTATGCATTAAAACCTATCAAGGGCTCTCCTTTCAATGAAAGCCCCGGCCCGGAATATTATGCAGAATGGATAAAGAGGACCAGGGAGGAATTTCCCGAAATCGAAATAATTTCAGGGCTTACTCCAAAAAACCCAGAATATACAAAATATGTCGTAAGAGCGGGTACAGATGCGATAACTAAATTCCCCGTGCTGAAAAAGTTTAATTCTGAAGAAACAAGGATGATAGAAAGGATGGTCAAGGAGGAAGGTTTTGAATTTGAAGGGCATCTGAATGAACTGCCTGATGTAGACTTTCATGAAGAAGTTGCTAATCTAGACCTTGAGCCGGGTCTTAAGGAGAAAATAAATGAAAAGATTGAGCAGTATTTAAGGAAGATGAGGTGAATTTTCTAATATATAGATGTAGGCAGGGTAATGTTTGTCCCTGTAAGTTCTTTTGCCTTTTATCTTTTTTTTGTGCTTTATTTCAAAACCATTTATTTTTATTAATTCTTCAATATAAGAATTACTCCTGTAGACACAGTTTAGCTCATGCAAACCCAACTCCAACGCTTTTTTAATTTTCCAGAAAGGCTCGATTATTTTTATAAAAATATGGGAGTTAAACATCATGTCAATTATAACAAATTGGCCTTTATGTTTTAGTATTCTTTTCACTTCACTGAAAAATTTCTGTGCGTCTTTTATGTGGTGCAGTGTAAATTTTGTGATTGCAATATCATAACTGGTAGATTCAAGAGGGGTGTTGTCTGCAGAGGCTAAAATAATATTGAGGTTTTTGTAACCACCATATTCTTTTCTCATCATTTTTACCATTTCTTCGCTGGGCTCAATCGCTGTAAATTTGTATACTTTTTCAACAAAGAAAGGGATAATGTTTCCTGAGCCGGTACCAAAATCAACTACAAGGGGTCTTTTATCAAGATTGAGCAATGGAAGTATGTCTGATTCAATCATATTCGTGAAATCCTTTTTAGTTGCTCTTTTTGCAAAACTATAAGCGTTTTTTCCTTCAATCTTGCCCAACTTTACTCCTCTCTTAGTGCATCAACCGGATTTAGCCTTGCTGCTTGTAGTGCCGGGAAAAGGCCAGATAATGCACCAACAACAAAAGCGAATAAGAGACAACCGATAATCAGCCATAAAGGAAAATAAGGGGCCAGCATACCATAACCTGCTGCTTCAACAACATTACCGCCGATGGTTGCTATGATGTAGCCAAGCAGTACACCGAGGGCTCCACCAATAAGCCCCAGAAGCCCTGCTTCACCCATGAATATGGACGCGATGTATGAGTTTCTTGCCCCTAATGCTTTCATTACGCCTATTTCTTTAGTTCTCTCTAAAACAGAAGTATACATTGAATTTGCTATATTCACTGCAGCAACAAAAATAGAGATGGAAGCCAGAGCTACCACAATTCCATTTATCAATGCAAATATCTGTCCAAACATTTCAGAAATGCTTTCAAAGGTCTGTACTGTAAATGATTCTTCTCCAACATCTTCATTCTTAAACCTTCTAAGCTCTTCCTGAACATAGTCAGCAACCTCTTCCGGAGGATCACTTTCGTGTCCTCTTAGGAGAGCCATCTGGTATTGGTTTTCTATACCAAAAAGTTCTTCTGCATCGTCCATACTTATGATTATGCTTGTGTCATCTTGCGGGTTGCCTATTGGTTGAAAGAAGCCTACAACTCTGAAGCTTTCGCCATTGATAAAAATCCTGTCATCTACTTTAAGAGGCCTGTCAAAAACTTTGTCAGGTATTCTGTAATTGTGTCCAATGACTGCTTCCCCTCTTGCGTTTCTCTGAAGATCCCTTCCTTCTTTAACTTTAAATTCTGCATACATTTTTTGAGAAAACTCAAGCTCCCCTGGCTTTGTTGACATGCCAGCCAATGTGATATATCTTCTCTGGCCTCCTTCCTCTCTTTGAACCTCAACAATATTTCCCATGAAGGGGGCTACATTGTAAACTCTTCCCAGATTTTTCAGGAAATCTATATCATCATCTGTCAAGGAATCTCCTGGGGAAACAAAAGGATAACCTCTTCCCATGATGATTATGTTGTCAACACCCATATCTTCGGCGATTTCATTAACGTATTTAGTAAGTCCCTGACCAAAACTAAGCAAAGCAAAAATAGCCATTATACCTATCATAATTGACAAAATAGTAAGGCTACTTCTAGTTAGATTTGTCAAAAAATTCTTTAATACATATTTTGATATGTCTTTAATCATTTTTACGCGTCGTATTTTATTTTTTCTTCCTGAGAGCATCAACAGGGTTAAGCAATGATGCCCTGTAAGCGGGCAATGTACCGAATAAACTTCCTACAAAAAAAGAACTGGCCACGCATCCTCCAAAAAGTAGGGGGGAAATCTGTGCGGTGATATCAAAACCGCCGCCTATAAAATTTTGAAGGGCAGAGGCACCCGCCATTGAAATCAATGAGCCAAGGGAGGCACCAATTAAACCGCCAATAGCTCCCAGTAGACCAGATTCTATGAAAAACAGTGAAAATATTGCATCGTTTCTTGCTCCTATGCTTTTCATTATACCTATCTCTCTTGTTCTTTCAGTAACAGACATAAACATTGTGTTCATTATGCCTATTCCACCGACAGCTATTGAAATTCCAGCGATTAAATAAACAAAGATATTGATTGCACCAAGGGTTGAATTAACATTTTCCATTGCATCTTCAGGTGTCTGGATGGAAAAATCCTCGTCTCCTTCTCTTACATCCCTAACCCTTCTGAGGTATTGCTCGACTTCTTCTTTTATTTCGTCAATTCTACTCTCATCCTCCACCTGGAGTATTATGGAGGTTAATTCTGTTCTTGTAAGATGGAAGATACTTCGCATATCCTCTTCTGGCATATATATTGCGCTGTCGATTGAAGGGTTTCCTTTTCTTTCAAGGATACCTATAACTTCAAATGTCTGATTTTCTATTTCAAGCCTGGACCCTGGCCTTATGTCTCTTCCAAAGAAATCTTCCAGCTGGGAAAATCTCGAGCCAAGAAGTATTCTTCTGTTATCGCCCCTGCCAAGCATTCTGCCTTCTGAGGCTTCCGCATCAATTATGTCTTTAAAAAGTCTTAATGCTTCAGGATCATCTATGGAAACGCTTACAACTGTAGCGCTCCTTTGTTTCCTGTTAAATTCATATTCCGTGGATTCCTGGATTCTGCCGGTTCCTGCATTAACCCCTGCTATATTTCTTAGGTTTTCAAGGTTTTCTGTGGTAAGAGGGTCAACTTTAGAGGTTCCGGGAAGAGACATTCCACTTCCTGCAATAATTGTCATCCTGTCTGTTCCGAGAGCTCCAAAAAGGTCTGAAACGGCAACTTGCAAGCCTTGTCCCAAGCCAATCAAAGAAACCACGGCAGTAATCCCTATGACTATGCCTAGGAGAGTCAGCCAGCTTCGAAGCTTTCTGCGCCTTAGGTTCTTGTATGCCAAAAGCAAATAGTCATTTATCATTTTAAATAAAAAAGAAAAAAATTATTTTCGTTTCCTCTTTTTGTAGTACTTGTAAACAACGAAGAGTACAACTACACCAATGATTATATAGACAATCGCCGACCCACCTGTTTCGTGAGATATGCCCATCCTCTCCTCAAGCTCAGGGGTTAATACCCTCACCTGGAGCTCTTCGGAAATGGTGTACTTGTTGTTAAGGGCATCCATATATTCATAAGTTATTGGAATGGTCACAAAACTTTCATTTGTTGGCTCGATGTATAGCTTATAATTAGCCATGTCATAAAAATCAGAGTCAAGGTTTCCCATGTATGATTCCTTGGGTGAAAATACTTCAAACTGTTCAGTTTCCTGTATTGTTGCAGTGAGGAATTTCAAATCGGGTAAGCCTTTATTGGTGAACCTTATTGAAACTTCATTAGTCCGGCCAGGTCTAACGCCCCTGTCCTCATCCAATATGACACTCAGGGCGGGTTCGGAGTTAACTATAAGGCCAATCACCTCATCTTTAAAATACTCCTGATTTAGCTGATCGTAGTAATAAATTGTTATGGGTATCTTGTAGGTTCCGGTGCTTGCATCTGGGTCGATCATTAGCTCGTAAAATAGAGAAACCCTCTCTCCAGCCTCAACAACGCTTATTTCTTTCTCAGTTCCATGTTTTAGTGGAACAAAAGGTAAATCTTCAAATCCCCCCTGAGCAGTCTCAGGACGAAGGTTCAACTTAAACCTAACATTTCTTAGCGGTGAATTAGCAAGATTCTCTGCCTCCAAAACCATCTTTGCCTTTTCACCAGGATATCCTGGTGAGGGGGTTACATTAACTGACTTAAGCTCCAGATTAACGTAAGTAGACATTAAATCTATGTAAAAGATACGCTTCCCCATGTCATCTCCGTCTTTTTTCACATTAAATCTTATGGAGTTGTCTCCTTCAACCGCCCTGTCATCAACTCTTATCTTATACTTTAATATCACTGCTCTGCTATCTTTCTGAGGAGAATCAAGATTGCTTATTTTCTTAACTTTATTTTCTCCGTCCTCAATGGAGAACGGGTAGCTTGGGACAAACTCGATCTCTACATTTTCAATTGACTCGTCCCCTAGATTTTCCACTTTTAATCTTACATCAACATATTTTCCTGGCTCTGCCGGGTCAGGAATTTGATTGACCATTGAAACTTTCAAGTGACTTCCCTGGAAAGCCGTTACAGCAGGCAATAAAAGGCATAGTGCCAATAAGACTATAATATACTTCTTCATTTTTTATTCACCTTTTTTTTCTTTGTTTTTTTATTCTTAATCTGCATTTCCCCGTCCATCAATTTCTCAACTCTCTTGGCTTCATGGGCAAGGTCTACATCGTGGGTAACCATTACAACTGTCTTTCCTTTCTCTTTATTGAGCTTTTTGAGAAATTCAAGCACATTTGTTCCTGTTTTTGTATCAAGATTTCCTGTAGGCTCATCTGCAAGAACTACTTCAGGGTCATTTGAGAGGGCTCTTGCAATTGCAACCCTTTGCTGCTGGCCGCCGGATAGCTCGGTTGGTTTGTGGTAAAGCCTCTCTCCAAGGTCTACCATCTCAAGCAATTCTTTAGCCTTCCTCATTCTTTCTTCTTCAGGAACCCCTTGGAAGGTCATCGGAAGCATTACATTTTCAATTGCGGAAAGTGTGTTTATAAGGTTAAATTGTTGGAAAATAAACCCTATTTTTTCCCCCCTTATTTGTGCCAGGTCGCTCTCGCTAAGGGTTGTTATGTCCTCTCCATCAAGATAAATTTTGCCCTTTGAAGGGAAATCAAGTACACCTATCATATTCATTGCAGTGGATTTACCGGAGCCGGAAGGCCCAATGATGGAGACAAACTCTCCTTTTTCAACCTGGAAATTAAGGCCTTTTAGGGCAGTAATATCTACTTCACCCATCTTGTAGATTTTCCATACATTATCAAGTTTTATAAGGGGAGGTGTCATCTTTTTATCCCCCTAAGTTTTTTCTTAAAATCAATCATCAATTTTTCCATTGCAAGAATTTGTTTGTGGTAATTTGTTAAAATATCAAGCTTCTTTTTTGATTTTTCATTTAATCTCTTTTTGTTATATTTTTCAATAATTCTTGGGAGATTTTCTTTCGCTGGATATACCTCGGCCTCTAAAGCTTTGTCTACTTTTGAATCGAGAATCTTAAAAATATCTTTTTCCATGTAGTAGTAAACTTTCTTTGAGCCTGGCTTTTTTATTTTTTCAATAATATTCACATTCTCAAGGAATTTTGCTTTTGTAGATATTGAAGAGAGACTGTACCCTGTCCTTTTAGAAAGCCTTTCAATTGATATTTCTGTTGGCTCAATGTAAAGGAAAGCTACAATCCTGCTGCTTAACGGGTCAAGCCCAAAATTTTTGAATACCTGCTTAATAAATTCCACAAATTCTTATTCAAGTTTATCCATTTTGACACATCTTTCAAATGCTTAGCATTTCAATAAAATTTACAATTTTCAGTATTTACTGAAAGTTAAAAATATTAACTATTTATATATTTTCCGGAGTTTTGATATATAGGAAACATAGGAAATTTTTCGAAGGAAGAACATAAATGAAATAAATGGCCTGTTTATCTTTCATGGTGCTGGAAAAAGGAAATGTGTCAAGCTCAACCCGTGGTTTTGATGGGGGGGGGTAAATTTAATGCGGGGTTCAAAGGAAAAGAAAATTTTTTAAACAAGAGCCAAACAAAAACAACATGAAATTTGAGAAATCATGTGGGGCAGTTGTCTATAGATATACGAGCGAGCAATACTGTTTTCTTTTAGTCAAGCACAAAAATGGTGGGCACTGGGATTTTCCGAAAGGTCATATAGAAAATAATGAAAATTCTGAAGAAACAGCAAAAAGGGAGGTATATGAGGAAACCGGAATTTTTGTGGAACTACACGATGGGTTTTGTGAAAAGGTAAAATATCGTCCTGAGAAAGATGTATTAAAAGAAGTTATATTCTTTCTTGGGAGGTCTCTGAACTGCGAAGTTAAATACCAAACTGAAGAGATTGATGATTTTGGATGGTTTAAATATGGAGAATCTTTTGAAAGGCTCACCTTTGATAGTTCAAGGGCCATTTTAAAAAAAGTTTTTAGTTTTCTAGAATCCGGTGGTAATTGAGATATAAATTCTTTCAAATGAATTAAATCCAAAAATGTTTAAAACCTGAGTAAAATTTTTAAATATAACATTATTTTTGAAGGTTACTATGGCAAAAAGAAGGAATGTAAGAAAGAAAAAAAAGAATCATGGGGGAGCAATTCTTGCTGCATTCATAATATTTATAATGGTTGGAAGTGGTATAGGTTTTGTTATGATTGGGAATCCTAGTCCGGGTGATGATGGAACATATGATGAGCACTCTTTTTATAGAGACCAAACTGGAAATTATTGGGTTACCGAGCACCAGGGCAGAATCCTAAGGTTCCACAATTTGCCCAGTATGGTGGAAGACTTGCAATTAGAACAAGAACCTGTTAGGGATATCGGGGGCGCTGGGAACATTATGATCACTTTTAATCCTGACGATGAGAACATACAGTTTATTGAATCAATAAGGATGGAGCTTGAGGATGAGTTCCAAGTAAATCTTGGTAAGCAGGTTGTTGCGGGAATAACAACTAATTCAACATTGTATCAGAACTTTCCTGTTATTGATTGTGGTGACGCTGATGCTAATAATATTGTTATCAAAATGAAGTCCTCAGATGATGAGGAAATGATTTATGAAGGTAATTGCCTGGAATTGAGGGGGTCTTCCGGTCATTCGTTTTATAGGCTGAAAGACAGGTTGATATATTCTCTTACGGGCATAATGTAGGCTAAAAATGGACGAAGTTAAAGAAAAAATCCAAGAAACCAAAAAACCGAGGACAAAGAAGAAACCTTCAAAATCGGAAAGGAAAAAAAAGGAGCAGAGCGAAAAGAGAGGGGTCTGGTTTTTAGTAATATTGGGGGTCTCTGTGGTGTTGTTTTTTCTTGTTCTTATCCTTTTTCCCATAGGTGATAGGGAAAAAATTTCTTATACATATAACGGGTTCGAGTTTACTGAATTTGATGGGACCTGGTATACTAAAGGATATAGGGATGGAAATGAATTTCTGATATCTCTCAGGAACGGGCCAAAGGATTTGGAGGATATACCTGTAAGTGGAAAAGTATCAGAATTTTGGCTGGCAGGTGATTTTTATTACATCACTTTTGATCCAAGAGATGAAAACCACGATAAATTCGTAACCATGTCGATGACAGAAATTGCACCTAATTTGGTTGTTCATTTCAACAAAGAAATATCACCTGCGTGTACGGTTGAACATCCCAGTTGTGTTGAAGGGGATGCTCCGGTTTTAACTTGTGAGGATACTGATGTTCCGGTGATCTACTTGAAAAGAGAGCCAGGACCTAAGGTTGAAATTAAAGATAATTGTGCAATTATCCAGGGAGAGGGGGATGAGATGGTCCAGGCTGCAAATAGGTTTTTGTATGGTTTATATGGTATAATGCAGAATGAATGAACATTACTACACAGAAAATCCCCTGAGCGAAGAGAGGATAAAGTATATAAGGCTGAATATCTTGGGTAATGATTTAAGACTCAAGACCGTGTCTGGTGTTTTTTCTTTTGGTAGGCTGGATAAAGGTACCGAGACTCTCTTGAAATATTGTAAAGTTGAAGAAGGTGATAAGCTGCTTGACCTTGGTACAGGATATGGTGTTGTGGGTATATCTTTGGCGAAAGCTTATCCTAAGAATGAGGTATGGATGAGCGATATAAATAAAAGGGCAATAAAATTTGCCAGGGAAAATATAAAGCTTAATGGTGTCACCAACACAAGAGTCAAATCAGGTAACATGTTTGAGAAGCTACCTGGTGATTTTGATAAAATTCTAATTAACCCTCCATTGGTTGCGGGGAAAAAGGTTTGTGAAGCAATGATCGAGGGCTCATATGAAAAACTGAAGAAAGGCGGATTATTACAGGTAGTTGCCAGAAAGAACAAAGGCGGTTTTTACCTCAGCAAAAAAATGGAAGAAACATTTGGTAATATTTCTGTGTTTGGAAGAAAGGGTGGCTTTTGGGTTTATGGGAGCGAAAAATAATTAAAATGAACAAGTGGTTAGCTGTTTAGTTTTCATGAGGGGTTATTTCTATAAGGCAATTATTTTCAACAGTGACAAATCTTATTGACATGCCCAATTGTATCAATGCGCTTATAAGGGCCATATGTTCTTTTCCATTTCCTGAATCAATATTTAGGGCGATTTCAAAATCATCCAGTTTACCGCTTAAACTTTCTTTTATTTGGTTTTTCAATGTGTTTATGTCGGATTCGTTATTGACAAGTATGAATTCCAGATTTTTTTCTATCCTGAACTTTTCTTTTCCGAAATCATTTGTAATAACAAAAACATTGTCCCATTCGTAATTCTTTATTATGTCCATTACTTTCATCCAGGTTCCCTTCCCCGTTGAAAGGCTGCATATTAGAGAAGCCATTATTGAGGGGAACCTCGCCATATTTTTATGTTTTATGTTGAATATGGTTCAATTATTGTTTTTTATGAAAGGAATTTGCTGAATCTTGCAGGAATTCCGGAAACCAAAGAAAGTTTTACGTTTATTCTATGTTAAATGATATTAAGTAGTCCATGCTTTAATTATTATAATGTGTGGTGGTCCAAATGGTAAATAAGCAAAATAGAGAAAAAAAAGCAAATATATCAAGTGTTGTTAAAAGGCAGGAAACCAAGGATTTGGCATCTTACGATGATAAAAAGGACTTGTATTCTGGGGGAACAAAAAAAGAAATGAAAAAAATGATAAGAAAATATAAGTCCCTGGAATTTATGACGAATATGTATGTAATGGATTTTAGAGAAAAAGTCAGGACAATTGTAAATTTGGTTAAGAATCCTTCAGAGGTTGATCTAATTGACGCCGACGAAATAACAGGGAGGCAAACTGAAAGGCTGGAAGCCTTGGTTGAAGAATTAGATGAATTTTCCGGCAGAATGGAACAAAGCAAAGATATTCTTGAAGATTATGCTTTTAAATTGGTTGATGAAATACATGAATACGATAAGAAATTTACAGAATCTCTGTATCTAAGGGCTAAATATGCAGAAGAAGTGGGGAAAAACAGGGAGAAAATAAAAAACAAAAGAAAATCTTCAGAGGAGTACGCAGACGCTTTTAAAAGCTATTTAAAGGCTTATAGGTCTTACTATGATGCTACTAATGATTGTCTTATAAACTCAAAAAAAAGATTGTTGAGGGAGAAGGAAATGGATGAAATAGGTGAGTACTGGAGGGCATCATACTCTGTTGATCACTTGATGAAGTTGCAGCAAGCGGATGTTGAAAAATTGGCCGAGCATTTAGAGAATATAAATCCGGTATTGACCGAAATTGGCAGGAACGTTAAAAAGAACTACTCAGTGCAAAAAGAACTGGAGAAAACATCCAGACAACTTAAAAAACACAGAGAATTTTTGGATGGGGTAAACAGCGTTGTTAAAAACAGCGGGTTTTACAAGGCAACAGTGGAAAATCCTGCTCTCTACCAAGACGACTAAAAAATCAGAATGCACTAAGGGTTGGATGTTTTGGTCCGGCGAATCTTTAATAATTGCGCTAATCCAACTAGTATCAACATGGCATTAAGTATAATAAATAAGGGTATATTTTCAAGAGCAGAATATGTCAAAAGGCATGCTGAGGCTATGATATGCAAGATTACAAATGAATAGTGGTCTTTTCCAAGCCTGTCTGATGCTTCGAGAATAAAGTTAAGGGCTAAAATAAGCACTCCGAGGACACCTATTGCCGTTATCCAGTAAGCCATATCTGGAACTTTTAGCGCGTATTATTTAATTTTTTTGTTTGACTATGGAAAATAAATCTAATATTTTTGCTTTTAGGGCTATTTCTTATTGGAAATTTTGCCACTATATTTGAAATTGTCAAAATAATTGAATCTTTTCCGTAGGAATGGCTGAAACGCTTGTTAAAAGGCAAAAAATGTACTTCCTGACAAATTTCTTAGCAAACTGAGTGCTCTTAAGGTAACTTTTTTAAATGAGTTCTTAATCCTAGCCTCTAAGTCGCCGTTATATCACGAATGGAGGATAAAAATGTCACAACCCAGATACAGATCAAGAAGTTATAGAAGAATAAAGATTACTACCCCTGGCGGGGTCAATAAAACTGTTTATAAAGCTAGAAAGCCAAAAAAGCCCTCATGTGGCTCCTGTGGAGCTAAAATGCCTGGAGTGGTCAGGGAATTGCCTGCTAAGGTAAGGAATATTCCTAAAACCTCAAGAAGACCTGAGAGGCCTTACGGTGGCGTTTTATGCAGTAAGTGTAGCAGGGAGAAAATAAAACTTGCTGCAAGGGAGTTTTGAGGTGTTATAAATGTTTACAACGGGCAGAGTTTGTTTAAAAAAGGCCGGGAGAGATGCCGGTAAATATTGTGTGGTAATAAGTGATTTGGAAGAAGGTTATGTTGTTGTGGATGGTCAGACAAGAAGGAAAAAGTTTAACATACAGCATCTTGAGCCCACTGAAAAGGTAGTGGAAGTTAAAAAGGATGCGGATAGTTCTACAGTTAAATCGGCTCTTGAAAAACTAGGGATTCAGGTTAAAAAAGGCCAACCTAAAGAAGGGGCTCAAAGGCCTAAGAAGCAAAAGATAAAAAGGGAAAAGCCGGAATCAAAAAAGACCACAAAAAAATCCGCTGAGAAAAAGAAAGAATAATACCTTTTTGTTATTCTCATGCTAAATTTGTTTTTAATATTTCTTTCTACATTGTGATTGATTTTTCTAAAAACCATTTAATTCATAAATTTTTAATATTCCTAAGGGTTGCTTCATAACAAATGACTGGAGTAGAAAATCTTTTCGGGACCGATGGAGTAAGGGGTAAGGCAAATGTATACCCAATGACTGCTGAGGTAGTTCTAAGGCTAGGGCAGGCAGCAGCCAGGTTTTTCGAGAGCAAAGGTAAAAAGTTGAAGGTGATAATCGGGAAGGATACCCGGGTTTCTGGATATATTTTTGAGAATTCACTGACTGCAGGTCTTTGTTCAATGGGAGCAAATGTTTACCTTGTCGGGCCTATGCCTACCCCTGCGATTGCTCACCTGATAAGAAGCT
>CAZBGG010000027.1:0-12305 GCA_964491305.1 uncultured Methanosarcinales archaeon | reverse complement strand
ATGCTGTTGTAGACATCACAATATATGCACACGTTTATCTTGTCGTAACAGGGCTGTTGACTCTTTTTTTTGCATAGTGTTCCTATTTCGAGCCAACACCTGTTGTTCTCAATTCTGAATACTGGACACTTTGTCTTTCCGCATGAAAGCTTCTCCCAGCAATTTATTTTAGCAGGATTACTGGACATCTTGTTTTTTGGAATTGTGAAACTTATACGGGTACCTTTTCCGTATGTGCTTTCTACACTGATAAGTCCAAGGTGCATCCCAACAATTTCTTTTACTATTGAAAGCCCCAAACCGGTTCCTCCCTGGTTTTTTGTCAAATGACTTTCAACTTGATAAAATTTGCTAAAAAGTTTGGGTAGATTGTCTTTTTTAATACCTATTCCCGTATCTACTACATCTACCTGAACACAGTTTTTCCTGTTACTGAATTTAACTGTTATTTTCCCCCCCTCCTTTGTGAACTTGACTGCATTGGATATAAGATTTGTGAATAATTGAACCATCTTGGTTTTATCTGCATTTACTGTGGGGAAATTTTTTGGGCTTATAACCTGGAATTTTATACCTTTCTTCTTTGGGAAGTTCACTGCCTGGGAATTATTCAAAATACTTACCAGGTTTACCTGCTCATAGTTCAGATTATTTTTTTTCATTTCCAATCTTGATAAGTCAAGAAGATCTTCAATAATCGTTGATAGTCTTTTACTTTCCCTTTCTATTGTGGCTAAAGATTTTTTTTGCTTTTCATTTAATTCTCCCATTTTTCCTTCTGAAAGAACAGATGTATAACCAAGGATGCTTGTCAAGGGAGTCCTTAATTCGTGACTTACATTTGATACAAACTCAGTTTTCATTCTTTCGATTTCTCTTCTGCGTGTGATGTCATCGATAACTATCACCGTTCCCGTGGGGAATTTTTTTTCATTCAACACTGGTGCAATGGATATTTTAAGGACCATTTTCCGGGGCTTTTCTATATCAATTTCAGTTATCGTTGGAGTTATGTTCTTCATGGGCAGAATGTTGTTTTTTTCAAGGGCAGGGAATTTTTCAATCGCTTTTTCCATGCCAAATGCCTTAAAGAAATGTATTATGTGTTTGTTTCTTATCCTATCCTCGTCCAGCTGGAATATTTCTTGTGACATTGAATTGAACATTACAATCCGGTAATTTACGTCTGTCACGATAACTCCTTCGCCCATTGAATCAATTATATGGTCTGTTTTGCACTTTTCCTGGGCCGCAATGTTGCTGTAATGGCTGCTTTTGGCTATAGTGCTTTTTAGTTTTTTGGTCATTGAATTAAAAGTTTCAATAAGCCTCCCAAATTCGTCGTCTCTTTTTTTAATAATATTCTGGTCATATCTTCCTGCTGCCAGTAACTGGGCAGCTATAATCAGCTTGTCCAATGGCCTGAATAAGTAAAGAGAAAAGAGAAGGGCTGCAATGGATGCAACCATTGCCAATCCAATGATATACGCTATGACTTTCATGTCTAAAGAAAAGCTTATAATTTCTTCGCTAAATAAGAACACGGTGGAGCCAGCGGCAAAAATCGAAATAAAAAAAACAAAGATGACTATTTTTGTTTTTATTCCCCATCTCATCGAAGCAAACCTTACTACTTATTGGACTCAAATTTCCCTTTAACCTTATATTTGTCGGAGTTTATGATATCTTCATAATACTTGTTAAAATCGCTTTTTGAGCTTTTTTTATTTCTGGTGGTGAAAATCCAGTAAAGCACTAAAGCTATCAAGAAAGTAATCAAAAGCTTATCAAAACCTAGCAAATCGTTTATGTATGTCATTTAAATCACAACTCCAAATCTTCAAATATTTTTTGAAACCCTTTCTCAGTTTCTAACTTCTTTGAGCTCACTTTTTTTGTCTCAATTTTTATATTAGGTTTTTCCGGGTTCTTTGTAATATAGGGCAGTATGTTTTCAAACGTTTTTTTAATTGCGTTTTCAACTTCTTTTTCACTGCTTACTATAACAAACTTATCCCTTATGGTATGGGCCAAAAAGGAATCCTGGAAATCATTAAGCGTGTTGGCGAATGCCCTTGCTATCAGCGCTATTGTATCGTCTGTCCTCCTGTACCCCTTCTCTTTTTTGAATTTTTCAATGTCTGGTATGTGAAAACAATGTAAATGGAATTCTTTTTTACTTTTTAGTTTTTTCCTAATTTCCTCTTCCAGGCTTGACTTTCCCGGAAGTTTTGTTAGGGGGTGTGTGTCAATATCTTTACGGACTCTTCTTAGTACCGCATTAACCCTTGCTTCCATTTCCATGGGGTCAAAAGGCTTAGTGATATAATCATCAGCTCCCAATTGCATGGACTGAAGTTTGTCTTTTATCTCTCCTTTTGCAGACAGGATTATAACTGGTATATGCTGAGTGAGCGAACTGTTCTTTATTCTTTTGCAAACTTCGTAGCCGTCCACATTGGGCATCATAAGGTCAAGGATTATTAAATCAGGGTTTTCTTGATATACTTTATCCAAGGCATCAAGTCCTGAATAGGCTTTTATGGCCTTGTATTTTCCAGGGATTAATGAAAGCGCAACAAGCTCGACAACGTTTGGCTCATCATCCACTATAAGGATTTTTGGTTTTTGATTTTTGCTCTTAAGTCTCCATAATCTGGCTTGGGCCACATCTTCTACTTCAAGCTCACCGTTTGCATTCATTATCTCAAGATATTTTGTCACAGTAATCCTATTATGTCCTGTATTCTTTGAAATTTCGCTACTACTTGCTCCAAAATCTTTTTTACCCAGAAAATCAACTATTTTATCCTTAATCTCCTTGTTCAATGTGTCCATCTTATCCGGTCGCCCGATAATTTATAAATAGTTTACGGTTTTGTTATACAAAATAGTAAAAAAAATCAAATAACTGCTCCATTATATCCTCGCATGAACGCAGCCTCTTTAGGGTCTAATTCTCCATTGTCCATAAGGTCGTCAACATTATCATCTGAATAAATATCCATGTCATCAAGTCCTGCCTCAAGCTCCATTCTGATTTCTTCTTCAATGTCCATATTAAGCACCTCCTTTTATTGTTTGAAAAGCGTTATGGTCTATTCTTCTTTTGAGTTCTATCGGATCAAACGGCTTAGTGATATAATCATCAGCTCCTACTTCCACTGCCTGAAGCTTGTCCTGTATCTGTGTCTTCGCTGAAAGTATAACTATTGGAATATTACTTGTTTTTTCTTTCTCCTTTAGCTCCTTACAAAGGTCGTATCCATTCACTCCCGGCATCATTATGTCCAGTATCATAATGTCTGGCACAAATTGCTCCATTGTTGTTTTTGCCTCCCTTGCTGAGTAAGCTCCCTGGACTTTGTAATCATCCCCATCAAGGCTTAACTTGACGAGATTAACAATGTGGGGTTCATCATCAACAACCAATACGTTCAATTTTTTTTTATCTTCCATTCATCACACCTGTCAATTTCTACTATACAGTTCTGTTTATCAGTAAGGGCTAACTAATATATAAATTTGTTGGAAAATGCAATCTATCTGAGAAATAGTTATAAATAGACTTACTGGAAAGTAATAACAAAAAAGAACTTCATTAGATTTTTAGGCTTTCATTATTTCCAGCTTTCCCTTTTCTGCTTTTATAATAAGCTCATCGTCTTCAGATATCTGGCATAATTTTGTTATTACTGGAGGGAGCAATAACCGCTCACCTCTTAGGTCTGCTGAAGTTATTATCTCTTGTGGTGTACTGGTTTCGTTAATGTCGATACCAAGGTCTTTGAAAATACCATTTGCTGAACTATCTTTTGCTTCAGAGAGGAAGCTCTTTGTATTGTTGTAAAGATATTTCGCTATTTTATCTGCAACATCAACCTTTGTTGCTTTTGTTATTCCCTGCAGGCCGGGGGAAAGGTTTATTTCAATGACTGATGGGCCTTTGATTCCTTCGAGAATATCAACCGCGCACACGCCGCAATTCATGGCTTTTGCAGTTTTTACAGCGATATTTTTGGTATATGGGTCAAGATTAACCGACTCTCCTGTTCCCCCTACATGTATGTTCGCTCTTTTTTCTCCTTGCTCTGCTTTTCTTTGCATCGCCGCAACAACTTTGTCTCCCACGACTATTGCCCTGGTGTCGGTGGAGCCTGTCTCAACGTATTCCTGGATGATAACTGGCTGATTTATGGAGGCGAAAGCATCCATGACAGAAGAGGCGGAAGCGTAAGAGTCTGCAAACATTACTCCTTTACCCTGTGTACCTTCGGGAAATTTGATTATTATAGGATATGTTATTTCTTCCAATACCTGTTTTGCTGATTGGATGGTTGGTGAGAGGTATGTTGCGGGGGTTGGTATGCCATGCTGTTGTAATTTTAATTGAGTAAGTATTTTGTTGTGTCCTACTGTATAGGCGCTTGCCTTACAAGGCATAAAGCACTTACCTGCCAGCATTGAAGTCATTGATCTTAAGACCACCGCATATTTGTATGAGCCTTTTGCAAATACGCAGTCGTAATCAGGCAGAGCTTTACCATCATAAAATATGCCATTTTCTTTTCCAAGATTTACTTGTATTTTTCGGATATTCAGTTCATCTACTTCATCAAAATAATTCAGCATACGCTCAAACGTCCACTTTGAACTGACACTTCCTAAACTTATGATTGCTGCTTTCAAATTATTCCCCCCTTTTTGGATCTATTAAAAATCCGCTCTTTGAAAGGATATTCCTTCCTATTAAAACTCTATACTTGAGCTTTGACCTGTCTGCGATCGTGAAAAGCCCCGTTAGCTCTTTACCATTCAGATTAATTTTCATTTTGACAACTGGTCTTAGCGACTCACCGTTTGCTGACTTTACAACAGTTGTTTTAACAACTGGTCCCAGATTAAGGCTTGCAGCCAGCTTTGAATCAACCGAGTTTGAGTGTGCTCCCGTGTCTATCCTGGCTTTTACCTTTCTTTTCTTGGACTTATCCGTACTTAATACTTCAACGGTTTCTGTGAGTCCTATTGTTTTTTCTTCCTCTTTTTTAGCCATTCTGCCGCACCAAATTTTCAGATATTTATAAAATTTACTCAGGTTTCATTATGGGGAAGAAAATAACATCTCTTATGGAGTCTGTCCCAGTAAGAAGCATAACCATTCTATCTACTCCTATGCCCAAACCTGCGTTAGGTGGAAGGCCATATTCCAATGCTTGTATATAGTCTTCATCCAGGGGGTGGGCTTCGTCATCTCCGGCTCTTCCTCTCTTTACTTGCTCTTCAAAATGTTCCCTTTGTAGAATCGGGTCTATTAGTTCTGAGTAATAGTTTCCCACTTCCCATCCATTTATGAAGCTTTCACATCTTTCTATGGCTGAAGAATCATTCCTATGCTCTCTTGCGAGTGGGCAGGTTTCTTTTGGGTGGTTTATTATATGGATTGGCTGTATTAGTTTTTCTTCCACTAATTCTTCAAAAAGGGCTTCTATTACAAGTCCTCTGGAATCCTCCCATTCTATTTGTTTTTTTTCTGCTTCCTTTTTGAGTTGTTCATCATCTAGTTTATCCACATCAATTCCTGCATATTTTTTTATGGCTTCTTTCATTGTTAATCTTGGCCAGGGCGCCTTAAGGTCAATCTCATTTTCTCCGTACTTGACCAAAGATGTTCCATTAACCTTCTCCGCTACGAATTGCCATAAGTTTTCAGCAAGTTCCATTGTATATTCATAATCCTTGTAAGCGGTTTGTATCTCCATCATCGCGAACTCAGGATTGTGAGTCCTGTCAACTCCCTCATTTCTAAAACATGAGCTTAGGTCGTAGACTTTCTCAAAACCTGCAACGAGCATCCTCTTTAAGTGTAGCTCATAGGCAATCCTCAAATACATTGGCATATTCCATGCGTTTATGTTAGTAACGAATGGCTTGGCGTTGGCTCCGCCATATTGCGTTTGAAGAATTGGTGTTTGCACTTCAATATAACCTTCTTTGTCAAGAAATTCTCTTATGGCTTTGTAGATTTTGGATCTTTTTTGGAATATTTCTTTTGATTTAGGATTCATAATCATATCGAGATATCTCTTCCTGTGCTTTTGCTCTTCGTCTTTTAGTCCATGGTATTTTTCAGGTAAAGGTCTCAATGATTTTGTTAAAAGACTGAAATTCTCTGTGTAAATTGTTAGCTCTCCTTTTTTCGTCCTAAATATCGTACCTTCTGCACCTATGAAGTCACCTATATCCAAAAGTTTCAAGAGCTCATACTTTTTTTCTCCAATATCACTTTTCCTAAAATAAAGCTGTATTTTTCCTTTTTCATCCTGAATATGCAGAAAAGCCGCTTTTCCCATTGATCTGAATGATACTATTCTCCCCGCTACAGATACTTTTTCATCGGATTTTTCTTCTTCTTTTAAACCAGAGAATGTTTTTTCGACGTCTGTTGTGGTATGTGTTGTGTTATACCCAAAGGGGAACGGTTCTATGCCTTGCTCCTTTATTTTTTCCAGCTTTCTCTTTCTTTCCTTGACCAATACATTTTCATCTTCCATTGTCTCGGAAGAGCCAGAGATTTATATTTAAATATTTCTGAAGGAGATTTAATTCAATGGTTTAATCGTAGAGCCTCCAAGTTATTTGGTGTTTTAGTAGCTCCTACAAAGAATGTTAAGTGCGGGGGATGGGATTCGAACCCACGAACCCACTAAGGGACAGGATGTCCAAAATACACTGCTTGTGCAGCGTGTCCCTTAAGTCCTGCGCATTAAGTCTTGCTCAAAGATAATTATAGTTCCTGGAGCAAATTGACCAGACTTTGCTACCCCCGCGCATTCTGCGAAAAGAAAAGCAGGGCATTTATAAATTTAACCTAAACTATTTTAAAAGTATTATTTTTTTGAAGCTTTATGGGTGCCAGGGAATTATTAGTACAATATACATGTCACAGAAATATTTTTTTAAAGGCCAGAGGAAATTATGCCTTGAGGAATGTTCTGGAAATTCTAAATCCCAAGGGGGTCCTGAAGAAAATTCTTGTGCAGGACCAGGGCGGTTGGTTAAGGTATCTTGATTATCCTCAAAAATATGGTTTTGTAGTGGATAAATTAAAGACTGATGATGGTGTGGTTTTACTTGAAGATCTAAAAGCAAAATCAAAGGAAGCAGATGCTATTGTTTATGAAGACCCCGCAGGTTATATTGCAGAGCAGCCTATCAAGGAGATTTATAAAATATGTTCTGCTAATGACTGCAAGGTTGTGCTTGATGTTACAGGCTCTATTGGTTGGAGGGACAAACCGGGCCAATATGCAGACTTTCTCCTTTGTAGTTTTGGAGCGGACAAACCAGTTAATTTGGGCTACGGAGGGTTTATCAGTGGGCATGAAAACTACCAAGGGATGGTGGAAGACTTCGAAAAAGCCAGGGAAAGGGAGTTGATAAGCAGACTTCAAGAACTTAAGAGCAGACAATTGTTTCTACACAATATGAGTAGGCAAATAAAAAATGATTTAAAGGAATTTGAGGTTATTCATCCAGAAAAAGAGGGCATAAATGTGATGGTTGCCTTTAGCTCGGTTGAGGAGAGGCAAAAAATCATAGACTATTGCAACAGTAAAAACCTGGAGTATACATTGTGTCCAAGATATATAAGGGTTTTAAGGGATGGTATAAGTATTGAGGTAAAGAGGCTTGATGGGTTCTGCCGTTAAATTTACAGTAAGTTTTATTAAATCAGGTTATTGTGCACCGACAATGGTCGGCTTTTGTTTGGGTTTTTGTAAATTTTTGCAAATATAGTGTTAGATCTTGTTTGCTTTTTGGAGAGGAGTGTTGGAAAAATGCTTGAGGAGGAAAGGTTAAAAAAAGAACAGAAGAAGCTTTCCAAAAAAATAATCTTAAAGAATGATTATGAAGAATGCAGTCTTATAGCGGGTTGTGACGCGGTCTATACGGGCAAAAAGATTATTTATGCGATGGTTGTTTTTGATAAGGATATGTCGGTTAAGGAAAAAAAGTACACAGTAATGAATGTAAAATTCCCGCATTCAGAGAATTATTTATCTTACAGGGAGTGTCCTGCGGCGGTTGAGACTTATCATAGGTTAGAGGTAGAGCCCGACTTATTGATGGTTTCTGGTCCGGGAATAATGCATCCTATGACGTTAGGAGTTGCTACTCATTTAGGGATACTGCTGGATAAACCTGCTTTTGGGGTTTCAAAAGATATAAATTACGGTCAAGTCTTTGATGATTATGTGTACGATTCTAATAAAAAAATTATAGGGGCTTTACTAAGAACAAAGGAACACGCAAAGCCTATATATATTTCACCAGGTCATAGGATAACTGTTAGGAAATCTCTGGAGTTGGCGAAAAATACCCTCTCTGATAAAAAATTTCCAATACCTATACATGAAGCTCATAAATTTGCGAATAAAGTTAAAAAAAATCTTAAAGAGAAGGGCAAAGCAAAATAAGGGAAGAGTGGTTTCTTTTTGGCTCAGAAAATAAATAATTTTATAAATAACTTGTTAATTCCCGCAATTGTTCAATGGATTTCAGATTTCCCAAGAAAAGATTTATAAATAACTTGGGTTTCAGAACAAAAATTGATTAATGGACGCTTATACACATCTTTGTTTAAGCGAAGGATACAGAACCGAGCCTGGAAAAGCGGTTTTTTCAGTACGAGGTTAAACTCGTTCTAAAAGTATCGTTGTTTCACTCGGAATATAGTTAGATAAAAATGCCTAAACAACATAAACCAAGAGCGGGTTCAATGCAATTTTGGCCGAGGAAGAGGGCCTATCGTCCAGTGGCAAGGGTTAGATCCTGGGCTAAAAGCGATAAATCATCACTTTTAGGTTTTGCAGGTTACAAAGTGGGTATGACCCATATTGTTGTTGAAGACACAAGACCAAAATCCCTGACGGTGGGTGAGAGAATAGTGCTCCCTGTAACTGTGGTGGAGTGCCCCCCAATAAAAATTGCAACAGTGAGACTTTATGAAAAGGCTGATGGGCTGAGGCTTACCAGTGAAATTTTTGTGAAGACTGATAAGGACCTTTCAAGAAAACTGAACACTCCAAAGAAAGATGCGAAAACTTTGGATTCTATAAAACCTGAGGATTTTGATGAGATAAGAGTGAATGTTTATACGCAGCCAAAGCTTACCAGTATTGGTAAAAAGAAACCTGAATTTTTTGAGATGGCTGTTGGTGGAAACAAGGAAGAAGCTCTTGAGTATGTAAAGAATAATGTGGGTAAAGAGATAAACGTTAAGGATATATTTTCAGATGGTCAGCTTATTGACACGCACGTTGTAACTACGGGCAAAGGTTACCAAGGTCCTGTAAAAAGATTTGGAGTTTCAATTCGCTCGGCGAAATCTGAGAAAGTTAAGAGGGCGGCTGGCTCCATTGCGGGAGGCTGGAAGGCGCATGGCCATATGATGTATAGGGTTCCTGATGCTGGTCAAATGGGTTTTCATATGAGAACAGAGTACAATAAGCAAATAATATCCATACTTGAAAATCCTTCCGATGTGAATCCTTCAGGTGGGTTCCTGAGATATGGAAACGTGAAAAATACTTATGTCCTTATAAAAGGCTCAGTGGGTGGTCCCAAAAAAAGACTAATCAGATTTTGCAAGCCAATAAGGTCGAAGGCGGAGCCTTCAGCGCCTAAACTGGTGCAAATAAGTAAAAAATCAAAACAAGGGAAATAAAATGAATGTTCCTGTATTAGATCAATCAAACAAAGAAACCGGCAAGGTTGAGTTGCCTGAGCAGTTTAAGGAGGCAGTCAGGGATGACGTCATCAAAAGATCTGTGCTTTCCATGAATTCAAATTCAAGGCAAAAGTATGGGGCCCATCCTCTTGCTGGGAAGAGACATTCAGCAAAACTTTCGAAAAGAAGGAATACTTATAGGTCCAGCTATGGCCACGGTATTTCAAGAGTTCCAAGAAAGATACTCAGCAGAAGGGGTAAACAAATGTACTGGGTTGGTGCTGTTGCATCCAATACCGTAAAGGGTAGAAAGGCTCACCCTCCAAAAGCTGAGAAAAACTGGACAAGAAAGATCAATAAGAAGGAAAGGAGACTTGCCATAAGGTCTGCTCTTTCCGCGGCCGTCATAAGAGATCAGGTTTTAAACAGAGGACATAAAGTGCCATCGAATTATCCTTTTGTTGCAGACAACGGAATGGAGAAGTTGTCCAAGACTAAAGATGTTTTAAGTGCGCTTGGAAATCTTGGTTTTGGAGAAGAGCTAAAAAGGGTTCAATTTAAGAAAATAAGGGCAGGAAAAGGAAAATCAAGGGGTAGAAGGTACAAAAGAAAGGTTGGCCCTTTGATAGTTGTATCAGATGTTTGTGAACTTCAGAAATCAGCCAGGAATATTCCGGGTGTGAATGTAGAGGTCGTACACAAGATAAATACTAAAACACTTGCTCCCAATGCTACAATTGGCAGATGTTGTATTTTTACTCAAAGAGCCATAGAAAGGCTTGCGAAAGAAGATCTTTTCATGGGGAAAGGTGGTAAAAAATGAGAGTTGTCCAGTTTCCCTTATCAACTGAGAAATCCATAAGGCTTATGGAATCAGAGAACAAGCTTATATTTGTTGTGGAGAGAAAATCAAAGAAGAGTGAGATTAAAAAGGCTCTTGAGGATATGTATGACGTGAAGGTTGAGAAAATCAATACGCTTATAACTCCGGCTGGTAAAAAGAAAGCCTATGTAAAGTTTGGGGACGAAAGTCCAGCTATAGATTTGGCAACTAAATTAGGATTGATGTAATATGGGTAAGAGAATAATTTCACAAAGAAGAGGAAGAGGAACTTCCAGGTATAAGTCTCCGGGGCATAAATTCGTGGCGAAGGCTTCCCACCTGGGTTTGCACAGTGGAGTCCTTAAGGGGAATGTTGTGGATTTGGTACATTGTCCCGCGCATAGCTCTCCTCTAATGAAAGTTATTTATGAAAACAACAAGGTTTCGTATAATATTGCACCTGCTGGTTTAAGAGTAGGCGACGAGGTAGTTTCAGGCTCTAAAGAGATGAACTCGGGAAATACTTTATGTCTTAAGGATATTGAAGAAGGTACGTTTGTTTATAATATTGAATCGCAACCTGGAGATGGAGGTCGCTTTGTGAGAACCAGTGGTGGTGCTGCAAAAGTGGTTGCAAAATATTCAGACAAGATATTTGTGGTTATGCCTTCAAAAAAGAAAAAGACTTTTTATCCTCTTTGCAGAGCGTCCATTGGCGTAGTGGCCGGTGGAGGCAGGAGGGAGAAGCCCTTTGTGAAGGCAGGGAATAAGCATCATAAGATGAAAGCTAGGAACAAGCTCTATCCGAGAACGGAAGGAGTAAAAATGAACGCTGTAGACCACCCATATGGTAACTCGCGCTCAAGCAACAAAGGTCATCCTACTATTGCCAGGAGACACGCTCCACCTGGAGCAAAAGTTGGTAAAATAAGGCCAAGGAGAACTGGTAAGAAGGTAGGTAGGGCCAGCAAGAGGGTTTGATAATGGCAAAAAAAGAATTTACCTTTCGTGGAAAATCATTGGAAGAATTGCAAAAGATGAGTCGTGAGGAGTTTGCACAGTATGTCGATTCCAGGAAAAGGAGAAGTTTGTTGAGGGGTCCTTCCGAAGAACACAAAAGATTCTTCGAAAAACTCAGCAAAAAAGGGGATAATATAAAAACTCATAGAAGGGATTTGATTGTGACTCCTGAAATGGTAGGGAAAACAATCAAGCTGCACAGAGGTAAGGAATTTGAGCCGGTGAATGTCCAGCCAGAGATGATAGGGCATTATTTGGGTGAATTTTCCTTTAGTAGGAGAAGGGTTTCACATTCCAATCCAGGAGTTGGGGCAACAAAGTCAAGCTCAAAGGTATCAGTTAAATAGAAGTGAAAATGGCCGAACATAAATATTCATTTGAGAACTACGATCCGGAAACAATGTCAAGGGCAGTCGGCAGATCATTGCCGGTTTCAACTAAGCATTGCATAGAAATTAGTAGCTATCTGAGAGGCAAGAAGTTGAAGAAGGCTAAAGTAATACTTGATGATGCAATCAACTTGAGAAAGCCCATTCCTTTCAAAAGGTTTAATGCGGATGTAGGTCACAGGAAAGGTGAATATTCTGCAGGCAGATATGTTGTAAAGGCAGCAAAAGAAGTGCTTAAGCTTTTGAATTCCTGCGAAGCCAATGCGCAGAACAAGGCCCTTAATACAGATGATATGTTAGTGACTCACATAAATGCGCATAGAGGTACCCAACAATTTAGGAT